>JALYHV010000108.1 GCA_030776205.1 Myxococcota bacterium
CCCTCAGCCAACGGAGGCGCGGGTCCGCCGAAGCCTCACTCGCGCGCTCGGACGGCGGCGTCGCGCCGCCATTCACGGACCTCGTCGGCGAGGCGTCGAGCTCGGAGAGCGACTCCTCGGGGTGCCCGCGCGAAAGAAGCAGCTCCGCGAGCCGTGACCGGTCGCGGAGCTCGCGCAGCTCCTTCGGCGCATCGTGCTCTCGACCGAGACCGAAGAGCGGCGGAAGGGTGTCTTTAGGACGTGACGCCAGATAAATGCGCCACTTCACGTCCCAGGCAGAAAGGTCCGCGCCGCTCGCCGCCACGAGCGCTTCGTTCGGCGTCTTGCCGCTCCGGAGCTCGGCGAGCAGCTGCGGCAACGCGCCCTCGCCCTGAGTCGAGGCGTAAAATTGCACGAAGCTGGTCACCTCCGCGAAGGCGACGGTGGCCTGATCAGCGGTGGGCAGCATGGCGATGCTCGGTCCGAGCTTGTCCAGGGGAAGCGCTATCTTCAGCTCGATTCCGCGCTGAACGATGGCCTCTGGAGAGGGTCGGTCGTCGAAGGGGCCGGGATCGCGCCAGCGCACCTCCTCGCGCTTGGCGATCCCCTCCTGGAGCCAGAGCGGCGCCTGGTCGCGCGATGCGCGAGTTACGGCCAGGTGGGTGAGCTCATGCGCGATGGTATCGCGCCAGGGATAGCCATGGGGCGACGCGCGCGGACTGAGCAGCGTGACGCGCCCCCATTTGGCGACCGCGACGGTACCCGTCGTTTGCGCACTCTTGTACGGCAGCCCGGTCATGGCGGAGAGGGAGAGCAGATCACGGACTACTACGATGCGGGTTGGGCGAGGCCAGTCGACGCGGAGGTCGCGCGTGAGCGCATCGCGGGCTCGTTCCACGGTTTCGAACAGCAGCGGCGCGAGCGGTCGGTCGTGCTCGTCCTGCCATCGCACCTCGATACCGCGCCGCTCGTCCTTGTCGACCGCGAGCGCGGCCGTGACGCGCTGGCAGCCGCGCGCCACGTCCCCGAGCACGTCGCCGCTACTCGCGCGCTGCAACTCGGGTCGCCCGAGCGTGGCAGCAGCGCCGTCGCAGTCGAGCTCATAGAGCGCGAGCCGCGCCTGCTCGAGCGCTACGGCGGGGTCCTCCATATCGGCGCTGACGAGCTCGCGCCGGGCCTCCTGCAAATCCAATCCAACCGTCAGGCTCCGGACACGGTCGCTTTCATGGGGATCTGCCCGCGACGAACCCGACAGCGTTGCGGCGAGCAACGGCACGGCCAGGCACCTCAGGGCGCAGCGCTGCGACGAAGACCTCATCGCAGCAAGCCTTCGGCATACCGGTGCACGGCGTCCTTCATTCCCCCGCTCGCCGTCTCCCCGAGGCCACGCACCACGCGGCGGCGAAACTCTTCGGGGCTCTTGTGCTCATTCGGCCCCGGTATCGCGACGGCGCCGTCGTTTGGTCGGCGTGCGTCGCCCTCCTTTGGTGGCGGGCGGCTCCCCTCGTCATCGTCGCCCTGGAGCGCCTGACTGGCCGCTTCGAGATCGCGCTGCGCTTCTCGCTGCCGTTCGAGCCCGTGGTCCGCATCGCCTTGTTTGAGCGCCTGCGCAGCCTGATGCGCAGCGCGCTCGGCCGCATCGATGGATTCGATGGCAGGCTGCGGCAGCGGCGCGTGATCGCGTCCCCGCTGCGCGAGCTCGTGCGCCCGCTCGGCGAGCTTCTCCTCTTCGTCGCCGCCCTGCCCGAGCTGGCCCCTCGCCCGCTCGGCGGCGCGCTTGCGCATTTCTACCAGCTGACCCTCGGACCACTTCTCCTCGGATTCGAGCTTGCGACGCGCCTGCTCGACCTTACCGAGCGCCTCCCCGCTCGGATCTTCCATCCACCCCCCGCGTTGCAGCATCTTGCGTGCCTCGTCGAGCGACCCGACCGCACTCCGGCCGCTCTGGACCGCGTCGCCCGGCCGTCCTTGCTCGAGCGATTGCGACATCTGCTCGGCCAGCTCACGGGCGGCGGCGCCCTTGCTCGTCCACGAGTCGCTCCCCGTGCCGATCATCGGCAGCCCGCGCGCGGCGTCCCTGATGGCGTCCGCGTGACGTCGCGCCTCTTGCAGCATCCGATCGCGCTCCTCCTCGCTCGCTGCACCCGCCAGCGCGCGTTCCATCTGCCCAATTTCGTCCGCGTGGTCCCGCGCGAGGCGCTCCAGATCCTGGGCTGCTTCGTTGAACGCCTGGTCCACGTCGTCGGACGCCTCGCCTTCGTCGCCTGGCGTGCCGCGCGCGCCGCCGGACTCGCTCCCCGCGCGCTGCCCACCGCGCGTTCCGAACGAAGGGTCGGGGTCGTGAAGGCGCGTCGCGAGATCGCGGGCGGCCAGCTCGGCGTGAACGAAATCGGCGCCGTCGCGAGCGCGTTTCACGCGGAGCAGATCGGCGTCGACAATTTCACCGAGATCACGGCCAAGCGACCCCAGTCGCCTCAGAGCACGCCCGCCGCCGGAGAGGACCGCGGTCGCGGCGTCCATCCGCTGCAAGCCGCGCTGGCGCGTCTCTTCGCTCTCGGCCTGCGATGCGCCGACTGCGAGATCGTCCGCGGAGTCGGCCAGCTCCCGCGACGACTCCTTTGCGTCGTGGACGCCGAGCCCGCGCAGCACCGCGTCGACGATCAGGGTGAATCGCTCGCTCGCCTTGATCGCCTCCGTACGAGACGAGATCGATGGTGCGCGCCGCTCGGCGTCGAGCGCCTTTCGTGTCTTCTGCTCTTGCGCCAACAGGATGGAGCGAATGCGCGACGGCACGTGGACCCCCGCGTACGTGTCGGACAATACGCGACGGAGCGTGGCGCCATCGTCTTCGGCGCGCTTTCGAGCAGCGACGAGGAGAGAGCCGGCCGTCGGGCCAGCAGGGACCGGTGTCGCGAGACGCCAGGCGAGCGAGTCGACCAGCGCGTCCCGCAGTTCGCGGATCGCCTCGAACCGTCGAGCCTCGGGCTCACCCACGTCGGGGGGGACGAGCGAAATCGCCGCACTAGTTCCCCACTTGGGTCCCATCAGCGGGTCGTTGTCCTTCGCCTCCACGGTCACCTCAACGGGTGCATGGCTCTTCTTCACGAACGGATCGCGAAGCGTGAGCACCTGTCCCCCGCGGTCGCTCCTCGTCTCGCCGTCGAAGCGCGCGAGCACACGCCGTTCCTCGCGCGTGCCCGAGCGCAGGACCAGGTGCACCTCACGCAAGCCATGGTCGTCGCTGGCTTCGTACTTGATGGGAATGTCTTCACTCTGCTCGACGAGCACCACCTGGCGTGGAGCGCCATCGAGGATGACGGACGGCGAGCGGTCCGGGATCGATTCGACACGCAACGCGTCTGGCTCGTCGATGACCACGCCGCCGAAGCGCGCGGCCACGTGCAGCCGGGTGCTCTGCGCCAGTGACCACCTCGCCACGACAGCCCCTTTGCCATCGTCTACGAAAGGAACTTCGGCATTGCCGTCGCTCAGAAGCAGCCTACGCCCGGCGTGCAGCACCTTGCCTCGGACGGTGATCGCCGTCCCAAAGGGGAGCGCGAGCGGTCGGAGCGACGCCTCCTCGTGCGGCTCTTCGTGCAGGTACTCCGGGGGGCGGGTGACTACTTCGACATCGTCCAACCAACGCATCGCAAAGGGCGCCGCCCCGTCGCGCGCGAGCAGCACGTCGGCTCCTTCGAACACCGACCAGCCGTTGGCGAGGAGTAGCGCAACGACGCACGCGCCAGCGGCAAGCGCGGCGAGACGAAGGCGCGAAGCCAACTTGCCTGCTCGTTGGAGGACGCGCTGGGCCGGCAGCTGGGCGATGGCCCGAGCGACGTGCAACCGTGCGAGCTCGGGTGAGATGCCCCCGTCCCGCACCTCGCCCTTGGGACCGACGAGCGACATCGCTCGCACCGCGCGGTCGGCACGCTCGCGGTCGACGCGCCGCACGAGGGCTCGAACGATGTCCTCGGGCGCGTGTAGCCGCCGGCGCTCGAGCCAGCTCCAGCCCGCCGCTGCAGCGACGGTCAACGCCATCACGACGGTTGCCGCGAGGCGAGCCTTTGCCGTCCCATTTCGAGCCAGCAGAAAGGCGAGCACGCCGACGAGCGTCACGATGGCGCCGGTGACACGCCAGCGGGGTGCTCTTGTCGCCGATCGCCACCCTTCGGCCAGCTGCAGCAGCGGCTGGGTCAACGCGGGCAGCACGCTAGAACCCCGGACTGCGGGCCGCCGGCGCAGCCGACGGGCTGGGAGCGCCGGATTGCGCTGGCGGTGACCACGACGGCAGGACGCTCGGCAGGGCTGTCGGGAACGCACTCGGGAAGGCGGTCGGGAACGCGCTGGGGAAGGCGGTCGGGAAGGCCGTCGGAAACTGAAATACGCTCGGGAGCGGCGGCATCGTGCTCGGAAACGGGGAAGGCAAACCGAAGGAAGGCGGCGCCGCCGCGTCCGCCACAGCAGCGCGGCCAATCGCCGATGGGTGAGCCGCGGGGGACGGGTATGGCTGCTGCGCCGGCACCGCGCGCGTCGGCGCGAGCGTCGGGACGTCGCTGGTC
>JALYHV010000109.1 GCA_030776205.1 Myxococcota bacterium
GCCGAGTACCGCGCGCGCAAGCGAGGTGCGGCGTGACGATGCACGAGTGTCGTGATCGCGCTCGAATGCTGGATTCCTATCTCGATGGAGAGCTCGAGGCCACGAAGCTCATCGAGATCGACGAGCACGTCGGGGCCTGCGACACGTGCCGCGAGGAGACGCATCTCCTCCGCGCGATGCGCGGCTCGTTGAAGCGCGTCGTGCGCACGACCGCGGGCGGCGGGCTGCGAGAGCGCATCGCCAACGCGATGGCTGCGGAGCGGGTGCGCGAGGCTCGTTCCAACCCCGAGGCCGCGCCGTTCGTCGATTTCCTGGGCGCGAGCTCGGACATCGGCGCGAATTCGGCCGTCGCGAGCGCGGGCTCGTGGAAGACGATGGTGCCGCTCGCGACCGCTGCGGCGCTCGCCCTGTTGTGGGGAGGCGCCGCACGTAGCACCCAGCCCGCGACGCGCGAGGCACGTGCCGGCTTCGGCGACGATCTGCTGGCCGAGCTCGTTGCGGAGCACTCTCAGCCGCTCCCGCCCGAGGCAAAGGACGCTCAGTCGGTTCGAGGGCTGGAGCGCTACGTCGGCGTTCCGGTGCGGCCGGGCAACTTCGAGCGCGCCGGAGCGCACCTGGTGGGCGGGCGCGTCGTTCCGATGCACTCGCAGCGCACCGCGATCATCCAGTACGTGGTCGGTAGTGGGGACAATGAGCGGCGCGTGAGCGTCCTCGTTTACGACGCGCAAAAGATCCAGATCGGTACGGCCAATCTCGAACCGCGCGCGGTCGGTACGGCCGAAGTCCGCGTCGGGCGCGAGAAGGGTTACTCCGTCGCGGCGATGCAACGCGGGGGCGTTGGCTATCTCCTGGCAAGCGATCTCGACCCGGAGAAGAGCGCGCAGCTCGCGGCGATGGTCTACGACGACCATTACTGAGATCCCCCGCCAAATCGGCGGACGTGAAAGACCTGGCCCGCCAAGCCTGGCGACCTTGCCGCGTCGACGCGCTCGACGGGCAGGGGCTATGCTCGGGTCCACATGCGCTTCGTTTACGTCATGGATCCCATGAGTCGGATCTCCCCCGACAAGGACACCACCTTCGCATTCCTGCGCGCGGCCCAGCGCCGCGACCACCAGGCGCTGCACTGCGAGCCGCGCGACGTCTACATCGAGGACGGGGACGTCTGGGCCCGCGCGCGTCCGACGACGGTCAGCGATGCGGCGCCACACTTCGCGCAAGGCGAGCCGGAGGACGTGCGCCTGGCCGACGTCGCGTGCGTGCTCGTCCGCAAAGACCCGCCCTTCGACAGCGAGTATCTCTACCTGACTTTGCTGCTCGAGAAGCTCCGCGGGCGCGCGCTGGTCGTCAACGACCCGCGCGGCTTGCGCGACGCCAACGAGAAGCTCTACACGCTCCATTTCGCGCGGCACATGCCGCGTACGCTGGTTACGAGCGACCGCAACCGCATCCACCGCTTCGTAGCGACGCTCGGCGTGGGCGTCGTCAAACCGCTCGACGGAGCAGGCGGGAGCGGCGTCATGGTGGTCGACAAGGCGGACCGCAATGCGCGATCGATCGTCGACTACATCACGGCCGAGGGAACGCGCCATGCGATGGTTCAGGAGTTTTTGCCGACGGTCCGCGCAGGCGACAAACGCGTGCTGTTGCTGGACGGCCAGGTGCTCGGCGCCATCAACCGCATCGCACGAGACGATGACGTGCGCTCGAACATTCACGCGGGCGGGCGGGTCGAGCCCACGGACGTCACCCCCGACGAGCGCGCCGTCGTCGCCGACATCGCGCCGCGTCTCAAGGCCGATGGGCTGGTCTTCGTGGGGCTGGACTTCATCGGAGGCAGGCTCACCGAGGTGAACGTCACCTCGCCGACGGGCATCCAGGAGCTGAGCCGGCACCGTGCCTGCGACATGGCCGACCCGGTCATTGCGTGGATCGAGACGCATAGCGGGCGCGCTTCGGCGGGCGCTTCTCGCGAGCGCAACGTCTCGCCCGCCTAGGACGACGGATGCCTATCACGGTCATCGTGCGGTCCGCGACGCGCACGGACGCGCGGCTGACCTTCGACGGCACGCAGCGAGTGGTCATCGGCCGTGGCTCGAGCTGCGACGTCCGGCTCCCAGATGCGAGCGTCAGCCACCGGCATGCGCACCTCCGCGCGCAGGGTAGCGAGTTCTTGCTGTTCGACGAGGGGAGCACCAATGGCACCTTCGTCGGCGACGTGCTCGTCGCGCCACGCACGTCGCGCCTCGTTCGGTCGGGCGACCTGGTCCGCGTCGGACGCGTGTGGCTCGAGCTATCGATCGACCAGAGCCCGGCCACCCGCGATGTCGCGGGGTCGACGCGCGATCTGGCGCTCTCGCTGGTGGCGCAGGCGCTCGTGGCAATGGATCGCGACGTGATGGCGAAGCTTCGCGTCGTCGAGGGGCGGGACCAGGGGGCGGTCATGCCCCTGCTGGAGCAAGGTCGGGCCTACGTACTCGGCCGAGGCCCCAACTGCGACCTGGCGCTCGGCGACGACGACGTGTCGCGCGAGCACGCGCGCGTCGTGCGGCGCGGAAACACAGTTCTCGTTCGCGACTTGGGCGCCAGGAACGGCACCTGGCTTGGCGAGCGGCTCGCTCCCGTCGACCGGGACGCGGTGTGGCGCTCGACGACCTCGATGCGGATTGGACGTACGGTCGTCGCGCTCGAGGAGCCGGTGGACGAAGCGCTCGCACGGATCGAGAGCGGCGCGGACGAGGTGATGGCCCCGGAGGAGGTGCCCGCGACGCCCGGGAAAGCCCAAACAGGCCCGGAGCGGCTGCCTGCTGCGCTCGAGACCAAGGGGCTCGGCGCGACGCGGGTGGGCGCGAATCGGGACGGGTGGTCGTCGGCTGACCTGGCGGTCATTGGCACGGCGCTGGGCCTCATTGCCCTCAGCGTCGCCGGCCTGGTCTGGTTGCTGCGCGGCTGAGCGAGTAGCCGTTTCGCGGATTGCGGAGGCGTCGGGCGGCCTTCAGGGATCCCGCTTCTCGAGCGGGCCCGGCATGAGCAGGCCCGGAACGGTGCCGGCTTCGGGGTTGTTCTGCGGCTTGCGACCACTGGTCGCCCGTCGGTGCATGCCGGGGGGATAGGATTTCGGCACCCCTTCGAGCGGAACCGCCGCGAGGAGATGCTCCAGCTCCGCGGCGTTCTTCGGACGCTCGTTCAAGCGCTTCTTCAGGCACTTCATCACGGCGGCATCGAGCGCTTCGGGTATCGGGAGGTCTGGCCGCCTGTGGCGCATGGGAATCGGAATCTGCCGTTGATGCAGGTCGAGGAGCTCGCGGCGATTGGGAGCTTTGATGGGCAGCTCGCCGGTGAGCGCTTCGTACATCATGACGCCCAGCGCGTAGATGTCCGTGCGCGATTCGACGTGCGCGCCGATGCACTGCTCCGGTGCCATGTATTCCGGCGTGCCGAGGGTGTACCCCGTCTGCGTCAGCGACTCGGCCGTGGCCAGCTTGCTCATGCCGAAGTCGAGCACCTTCGCGACGCCATCTTCGCAGAGAAAAATGTTTCCGGGCTTCAGGTCGCGGTGCACCACGCCCTTCTTGTGCGCAGCGTGCAGCCCGCGGCAGACGTCTATGAAGACGCGGACGGCGTGCGCCGGGGCGAGCAACCCGTCCCGAGCCAGCTTCTCGGCGAGCGAACGGCCCAAGAGCCGCTCCATGACCACGTAGATGCTTCCGTCCGGCATTTGATCCAGATCGATCACTCGCACGACGTTGGCATGCTCGACGTGGACTTGAATGTACGCTTCACGGCGAAGCCGCGCGATTTCACCGCCGTCGCGCGCGGCCGCCCCGCGGAGCACCTTGACCGCCACCTCGTGACCGAGCGTCACGTGCTCGGCCGCGTAGACCACGCCAATTCCTCCCGAGCCGATCTTGCGCCCGATGCGGTACTTACCGCTCAGCATCGTCCCGGTGAGCTCGCCGGGCGTGGAGCCTACGTCGCCCCGCAGCTCGAGTCCGCGCTCCAGCGCAGCGATGCGATTGCGCTCGTAGACGCGGGAGCTCCGCTCCTCGCGCCTCCGGTCCCACATGAAGCCGGCGCCGCCTCCGAGTGCCGCTCCCAGCCCTCCCGCAAGGGCGCCGGCGAGGGCGCCCCCTGCTAGGCCTACGATTCCCGCGCAGGCTGCCGTGGCAGCGAGAATTCCGACAAAAAAACCCTCACGCGAGCGCCTCGTCGTCCATCGAACGTCGTACACGCACGCGTCGGCACCCCGAACGAGACACGTCTCGTGCAAGACATCCGCCTCGGCCAAGCCCCAGATGCAAGGCATGCTCGCGAGCTCGGCGGCGCGCGCATCGCAGAGCAGCTCTTCGCCGCCACGGTCGGTGCGGTCGTTTGCGTCGTCCGGGCCGTCCGTTCGCGCGCGATAGGTCAGGCGAACGCTCTCGATGGCGTGCTTGCGCTTTCGGCGGTCGGCCTCGCGCTCCTCGATTTCCCATGTGCCGATGCGGGTCACCTCGCGCGCGTGTTCCGCCAAGTAGCGGTACGCATCGACCAGGTGCTCGCTGGCGCGGAGCATGCGAACAAGGACACCCAGCGCCTCGGGGTGGGTCACCCAGTCGCCGCGATGGCGAATGGCTTCCCGCCCGAACTGTTCGACGATGGTGCGGAGGGCACGCTTGGCCGCCAGTCGGCTGACCCAGCCCATCTCGTTGTCCACTGCGGAGGGGTCGATGCCTGACGTGGCAAGGAGCTGCCTGACGGCGCGCTCGCCCCGCTCGGCCCGAAGCCGAAGCAGGTACGTCTTCAACACGGACGCGCGAAGCTCCTCCTTGCCGCCTTGACGCACGGTGCTTTGCGGGGCGGGCGGGAGGGGGCTAGCCATCGCGACCTCAGGCTACGCCTGCCATTTGCGATAGGGAAGCAACGGTCACTGATGATTTGTGACTACCTGATCGGGTGTCATCCCCAGCGCTGGCGCGAGCTCACGGAGTGCGTGAATCATCGAAGAAGCCCCCACCGCAAAGATGTGTGTGTCCCTCGGCATTCCAACCGTGGCCGCTTGTGCGCGGAGGACGTCTTGTACGTAGCCGTGGGCGTAAGCGACGTCTTGCGAGGACCCGTCATCTTGGGAGAGGCACGCGACAACGCCGACGCCCGCGCGCGACCAATCGAGGAGGTCGTCGCGCATGGCGATTTCTTTTTGCGTGCGCGCGCCGACAAGCACGCGCGTAATGGCGGCGTCTCCTTCGCGGACGCGGCGTCGCACCAAGGGCCGGCCGACCGCGATCCCGGCGCCGCCCAGCGCCACGACGAGGGG
>JALYHV010000110.1 GCA_030776205.1 Myxococcota bacterium
ACTCGGAAGTTAAGCTCCTCGGAGCCGATGGTACTGCACGGGAAGCCGTGTGGGAGAGTAGGACGCTGCCGGGATTATTCAGAGAGCCTGCGAAAGCAGGCTCTTTTTTTTTGTCTCGCGATCTCCAGCTCAATGGATCCGCGGGCGGCGGCGTTTAGTCTTGACGCCGTATGCTCTTGACCTCGCGGCGCCGCAATATTCTTTCTGCGGCAGTCGTCCTAGCCCTGGTCCTTGTCGTGCTCGCGAGCGCATTCGGCCCAGCTGTTCGTGGTCGCGTTGCTGCCGAGGCCGCTCGGCGCAGACTGGACGTCACCGTGGGTTCGGTCGGCCTTGGGTTTTTTGCGGTGCGCCTCCGCAATGTCCGCCTTGCGCCGAAAGGCCTTTCGGCGCTGCAGGCGCGTCTCGACGAAGTGCGCGTGCGGTTTGACCCATGGCTTCGCGTGTCTCGAGTCGAGGTGCGCGGGGGCGAAGTGCTCCTACAAGGCTCGACCGCCGCCATCCGCGATGCCTGGCAGTCCTGGCGTGCAAGCGATTCTTCAGCGACTCCGAACCGCGCCACAACACCGCTCGACGCGTCCGGCCTTTCGATTCGATGGGTGGACGCCGAAGTCGGCGACATCGCAGCAGAGTTTGAGGGGGTTGCCGGGATCCGCGAGAACGGGGCGCTGCGGCTCGCTGTGGACGAGGGAAGGGCTCGGAGCGGCCACGGGGCGGTTTCATTTCACCGTGCGCTTCTTGAATTGCTCCCCAGCGGCCAGCTGTCCACCGCGCGTGTAGGTTCCCTTATCGCGGAGTGGAAGGGCACCGAGGCAGTGCCGCCCCAGTCCTTCGGCGGCGCATCGACCTCCACGGACGTGCCGTCGACCGCCCAAGGCGTTCCGGGTGCCTCCGCGCCCATTGCCGCGCTGCTCGACCCGAGCGCGCCCCTCGTCCCACTACCGAATTTACACGCGATACGCGCGCGGCTCGCGGCATTGGCTCACCTGTTTGCCGAACGCGTCGTCGAGGACCCGCAGATCGGGGTCGACTCCTTGGCGTGGAAAATCTCCGCGCGCTCCGACTCGGCTCCTCTGACGGTCGGCCCGGGTCCCGTCTCGGTCGCCCGTTACGGTCGGAATGTGGAAATCAGGTTCACGACCGATACCCCTGCTCCGGGTACGCCGCTCGCGCTCCAGATCCGCCTTCCGACGGACGGCAACGACGCGGAGCTGACCGTCGAGGGCGGGCCCATCGCGCTGCCCCTTTTGGGCATTCAAGAAGGACAAGCAGGGCTCGTAGACGTCGCCGCTGCAAGTATTGGCGGGCGAGTAAGGGCGGCCCTGGCAGACGGCGGGAGCGCACTCACTTTCGATGGAGACGTCCGGACCCGCGCGCTTTCGCTGAGCCACCCGAGTCTAGCGGGCCAGACCGTACGAGGGATCGATTTGAGCCTCCGTGCGCGGGGCATCGTTACAAGTAGCCAATTCCGGGTTGACGACTTCGGGGCAAAGCTTGGCGCACTTGCGCTTACCGGCAGCGGCGAAGTCACTCAATCGAGGGAGCACGTCGTAGGCTCGGCTCGCATCGAGGTTCCTGCCACGAGCTGCGAGTCCATCATCACGAGCCTTCCGGCAGCGCTGGTGCCGGCCATCGCAGGCACCACGATGACCGGGACGTTTGCGGCGCGCGCAGCACTGGCGTTCGATACGAAGACGGTCGGCGATCTGCGATTGGAGTACGCCGTAACGGACAAATGCAGAGTCGCAAGCGTCCCGACGCCATTGGCCCGCGAGCGCTTCGAGCATCCGTTCGTGCACCGCATCTACCAGCCTGATGGCACGATGGCGGAAGAGACGACTGGTCCGGGCACACCCAATTGGACACCTCTTGAGGAAATTAGCCCGTTCATGGTTGCAGCTGTGCTCACCACGGAGGACGGCGCTTTTCCACACCATCACGGCTTCAATCACGCCGCAATACGCGCGGCAATCATAGCCAATCTCAAAGCCCGACGTTTCGCGCGAGGCGCGAGCACAATAACGATGCAAGTAGCAAAAAATCTGTTTTTGCCACGCGACAAGACGTTTGCGAGAAAGCTCGAAGAAGTGATTCTGGCCGATTACCTGGAGCAGACGTTCTCGAAGAGCGAGCTCATGGAGCTCTACTTGAACATTATCGAGTTCGGTCCTGGCGTATACGGAATCATGGCGGCGGCTGATTACTTTTTCGGTCGCACGCCCGCCGAACTAAACTTTGCCGAATCCATTTTTCTCGCCTCCGTACTCCCTTCGCCGCTGCGGTATGCGGCAATGCGAAACGGCAATCAACCGCCGGAGGCGTGGCTTCGCGGGTTGCGCAGACTGATGCAGGTGGCCCACAAGACAGGCCAAATCACAGATGCCGAATTGGCTGAGGCCGAGAACGAACCGATCGTATTCTGGCATGGCGGCCCTCGCCCCTCTCCACGTCCGCCGATACGTCCCCGAGGTGCCCCTTATGACGGCGATGACGACTCGCCCCCCTCGTTCGAAACCGACGACCCGTGAGCTAACGCTTAATCGCCCGCAGATTGCCAAAGAATCGGCGCAGCCGTTCCGCGCATTCGTCGCCAAGCGTACCAGCCACGACCTCGAAGCGATGGTTGAGGCGCTCGTCTCGACCGATCCCGAACATGGTGGTTACCGCTCCACCCTTGGGGTCCGAGCAACCATAGACGACGCGTGCGACGCGCGCGTGCACCAGAGCTCCCGCGCACATCGCGCACGGTTCGAGTGTGACATAAACCGTCGCGCCACTGAGCCTCCAGCCAAGCAAGCGGGCCGCCGCCTCGCGAATGGCAATCATCTCGGCGTGGGCGGTCGGATCGGCCAACGCTTCGCGCGCGTTCCTTCCACGGCCAATCTCGCGTCCGGCGGAATCCAGAATGACACATCCGACGGGAACTTCCCCGCGGACGGCAGCCTCGTCCGCCTCATTAAGTGCAATGCGCATCCAGGTTGCGTCGTCCATTCGCGCGCAAACCCATTCTCAGGCAAGAGAGGTGCAGACAAGCGCCAAAAACATGCTGCCTAACGAAGATCCATCTGGCGGAAATACGATGTGGCAAAGTAGCGCGACGGATTCTGCATAGGAGGTGAGTTTTACGGTTGATGTGTGTCGTTGTCCGTCCAGCCGGCCGATTCTGCGCCTTCAGCGGTGCTCACCTTCGCTCTTTCCAGCATTGTCCTCCAGCAAAAACGATGCGATCATCGGCTTCGACGGCCTCAAAAGAGTCGCTGGGAACTGCTTGACCCGACGCGGGCACGACCTCGCTGGAACGCTTGGGCGGCCGATTCAGCGGCGAGCACGCGTGGATGACGCGACAGATCGCCAGATCGTGGGCCGGACGCGGGCAAATGAGGCAAATCAAGGGAACCCGACGCATACCCGAGGCAATGAGGCGCAGGGGAGAACGCTGCGAGTCATCGCAGGAAGCCGAACAACCCAAGCGGGCCCTGCTGCTCGCGGATCCGCGCAACGCAAACGAGAGCGTTCCGCGCGTGCATGACGCTCCTCACGAGTAGCCGAAAGCTTGACAGGGACGACGAATCTGAGATCGTGGCCGATGGCGCTTATTCAGCTTCGCCGTATCGGGGCTCGTCGCGCTGCCGGGGAATAGGGTTTCAAACGTGCTGACAGCAAACCAGGAAGGAGTACCTGATATGACGCGGAGAGTTGGGGGTATTAGGAGTAGGGGCTTAGGGGTTCTCACGTCCCTCTCGATGGCCGCGGCGCTAGGATGTGGCGCCGTCTTGGTCGGATGCGGAGGTGACGATACGAAACCAGCGAGCGCGATGGATGGCGGACAGGACGTCGTTTCGCCGGATAGCGCTGCCGACGGAGCAGTCACGTCCGATGCCAAAAGCGATGTAGCTGTTATTCCCGATGCGCATGTGGATTCCGGAGTCATTCCGGATGGAGGCGGCCCCGATGTCGGTGGCGACACGGGCGTCGGGATGGACACGGGCGTGGATGCGCCTCCCGCGGCCCATTGTGCAACGCCGACGTTCACACCGGTCGCCGGCACCTTCGCGACGCCCCAGAGCGTGAAAATTGCGACGACTACCCCGGGCGCAACGATTTTCTATACGTCGAATGGGACCAACCCGACGACCGCAGACCAGGTCTTCGACACTGCCAACCCCATTTCGGTCGCGGCAACAACGACGATTCGAGCGATCTGCACTGCTCCAAACTTTGCCCAGTCGCAGGTGGGGTCCGCAACGTACACAATCGTTACCCCCGTCGGAAACGTCAGCGCGCCGTCATTCAGCTCGCCAAATGGAGCCACGACGCAAGATAATGACTTCCTCCTCGGCCTCACGACGAACACAGCCGGTGCTACCATCTGCTTCGCCTTCAACCAGTCCCACCCGACATGCACGGCTGGTGTTTGTGGAGCGAGCTCGCAGACCTACGGCGGGACGGGTGTTCCGATCAGTGGCAGCGTAACGAACGCGTCCACCGGTCAGGTCACTGTCAATGCGCTTAGCTGCATGGCGGGCAGCACCAACAGCACGGAAGTCACTCAGACTTACACGCTGAAGGTTGCGACGCCGTCGCTCAACGGACCTGCGCCGGGCACCCTGCCACTCGGGGCCGGAACGGACATCACACCGCTCCTGTCAACGGCGACTACTGGCGCGGTCAGCGCTTTTGCGAACCCCACCGCATCGGCAACGCCCTGCACCACCGGCACCGCGCTCAATGGCGCATTGCCTAAAAACGTGACCGTCCACACGACGAACGGTCATCAGGTCCTCACGTATCAAGCGTGCAAAGCAGGATACGCGGGGTCGGACATCTACACGGCTACCTACGATTTCAAACTGGCTGTTCCGACGCTCACGCCCGCGGTCGCCGGCACGACCGACCGAAGCATTATGGTCTCGGTCAGCAACCCGGGGAACAACGTCGGCGGGACGTGGACGTGCACCACGAGTGATTCCACTACAGCCGCCTGCGGAGCAACGACGAACACGTGTGCGGGCACCGGAACAGTCGGTGCAACGCCCGCTGTTACGGTGACCGGAACGAAACTGAGCAGCGTCGCGTGCGCTCCCGGATTCGTCCCTTCGAACGCGGTCGCGGGTGGCCCATACACCCTTCAGCTCGATCCTGTGACGTTCACTCCCGGCGATGGAACCAACATCGCGTCGAACGTCACCGGAATTCAAGTCACGATGGCGGAGAACCCGGTCCTCGGCCAGCAATTCTATGACTTCATCTGCTGGACGGATGATGGCTCGACGCCCGACTGCACCTGCACCCCCAGCGCCCACGTGCACAACGCGCCGGGTCATTCGGTAATGACCGGGGTGACGTCCGTGGTACCAGGAATGACGCTCAAGGCCCTGGGCTGCCTCGCCTCGACGAACCCCCTCGCATTCACTCCTTCGGTGACTAGCCAGGCCACCTACAGCGGGCCGAACACCACGAATGTTCCGAGCGTTACGCCGGTTGGCGGGAGTTTCAGCAACGACACGGTGGTCACTATCAAGAACGCGGACGCAGTGGCCGCTGTCGTTTGCTACACGACTGACGGTACGGCTCCCGCATGCGATGTCGCTAAGACGGGTTGTGCAGCGGGGGTGACCTTCTCTGCCGCCGCCACCGGAACCATCGGTGACAGCGTGCCCATCACCATCACCCAGACGAATACGACAGTGACCGCCGTTGCGTGCACGCCAACGAAGACCAATTCGGGCGCGCAAGTGCAGACGTACACACTGACAGCAGGGGCTCCGCTGTTCGATGTGCCTGGGGGCCAGATCGACGTCGGGACTACCGTGAACTGGACCTCCGGTCCGGTAGCGACTCCGACCGCCGGCGCGACTTTCGCCTTCACCACCGACGGAACAACCCCGCTGTGCAATGCCGCAGGGATGCAGAGCTCGTTCACGCCCACGGTGGCGACGCCGTCCATCAAGGTCATTGCGTGCAAACCAAAATACGCACCGTCGGCAGTCGTGGCGCAGACATACACGTTTATCGTCGAGCCGCCGACACTCTCACCTAACGGCTCGGTCACGTACATGGACGCTGTGAGCGTCGCCATGACAGACCCTGTCTCCAACGGCAACATTTGCTACACTTTCAATGGGACCTCTCCTGGGTGCCAAAGCAGTGGGGCGTGTGCGGCCGGCGCGACCCAGTACATGACGCCACAGCTCGTAAGCCAGTCCGGGACGAATATCCGCGCCGTCGCTTGTGTCGCGGGATTGCCCGCATCCGCGGAGGTTTCGGCAACGTATACCTTGCACATGGGCGCGCTGACGCTCACGCCCAACCCGGCCCAGGCCCAGACAACGGCTCAGGATATATCGGTTACGCTCGCCACGCCGCCCGTTTCGCCGTACGTGCTTTGCACGGTGGTGGGCAGCAACGTAACCATACCACCGCAGCCTTCCGCACCCGGGACGTGCGGCACGGCGATGGCTCTTGCTACCTATTTGAACATGGCGGGCGCCGGAGGACACACCTGGGCCTGCTTCGCCGATACAGCGTCGTCCACGCTCCTGACGGGGCAAACCACGTCGGTTCGAGTGAGCGCCGTCGCTTGCAAGGAGGGTCTGGTCTGGTCCACGACACAAGCCTCCTATGCATTCAATCCCTACTCCCGCACGTTCCAGTTCAATGACGGGGTGAACCGGTTCGTGGATGCCAACGGCGCTGAGACACTGGCGACCGATTTGGTGAGCGTGCCCGGCGGCTATCACGCATACATGTCCTGGGACGCAACTAACCTGGTCTTTGGCTTCGGCGGATTCACCGCCAACGACGGATCAACGGTGGATGTTTACTTCGGCGATGGCGTCGCTGGAACGAAGATCCCAGACCAGAACGCGCCGGTGACGCTTCCGGCACTGAGCAAGAACGCCCTTTACCACCTGGTCTGGAACGACATGACGGCGCAGGCCACCATTCGCCAGTGGAACTCGACGTTGTCGAGCTGGCAAGCCTCTGCGATTCCGGTTGTGCTCGGGTACTCCGGGGGCGGAAGTCAGTTCGTCGAGTTTGGGATTGCTCGTTCCGCCATCGGCAATCCGGGCTCTCTGTTCGTGGTGGGCGGGCTCCTGTCACCAACTTGGCCGGCGACCGGAAGCACGTACACGACCGTCTGGCCGTTCCCACCAAATAGTCCGGCCGGCTGGGTAGGTGCTTACTCGGTGGACTTCGCTGCCGCGTCGACCCCCGCGATGTCGCCCATCCAGTAAAAAACGAGTCTCGCGACAACGAGGCGGCCTCTTCACGAGGCCGCCTCGTTTTCTTTTGTGCCCAGCCAC
>JALYHV010000111.1 GCA_030776205.1 Myxococcota bacterium
GTCCAGGGGGGCCCACCAGCCCGCGCGTTCCGACGGGGCCCGGCGGTCCTCCGCCCGTGACCCTGTAGTCGACGCGCACGCGCGCGATCGTCGCGCCGGCCGCCCCGGTCGCGGCCTGCATGCCGAGCGAAAGGGCGTAGTTCGCGCCAATGTCGCCCCCCATGTACACGGGCGGCACGGCGCCTCCGCCCAGGTTTTCGTTTGCGGTCGAGTAGAGCGACGACGGACCGATCTTCATCTCGGTGGCCAGATCGGGCCATCGCGCAGCGTAGTCGCCGAAAAAGCTTCGCAGCTCCCGCGATGCCGGCGCCGTCTCGAAGACAAATACGCGGTAGGTGGCGAGCGACGGATACGTTACGACGGGCGAGCTATCGTTTAGGTTTCCGAAATCGTGATACGTCTGAATGCCGGGATCGGTCGCGATCGGCCCCTTGCCGTAGAGCACGACGGAGTCAAAGCCGGAAAACGCGCGCCCAATCACCCCGATGGAGTACGAGTCGAGAAAACTCAGCGACGCAAAGACCTGGTCGCCGTGGTCCGCCACGGTCACGGCCGACACGTAGACATAGATCCGGAGCGGCGTCCGCCAATCAAGATTCGGGATCCCCAATTGCCCTAGTGGCAGTTGCAAGAGCGGGCACGCGTGGAGCCCGCCCCCTTCGTACGTCGCCGTGGCGGCCGGTCGGAACACGAGCCCCGCCCCCGGGACGAGTTGCGTTGCCAGGCGCGCCCGATTGTTGTGGTACTCCCAGTTTTTCCCGCCCACCGAGTACACCGGGGCGACGACTCCGCCGTAGGGCGCATCGACCATCCCGGTCGGGTAGGCTGCCGCTGGCGAGAACGTCTGCGCGCCCTCGGCCGTGAAGTCCAGATCAAGCACCGTCGCCCAGGGCGACGAAGAGCCGCCGCCGCTCCCGAGCGCGACGTCGGTCGAGTCGTTCGACGGATTGTCGGCGACGTCTCCCCCGAGGAAGTTGACGGTGCTCCGCGTCGGCACGGGTGTGCCGTTGTGCTGCACGAGCTTCATCAAAAGCTGGTCAAGGAAAGTGCTCTTGTTGCTCATGGTGCGCCCTCAGAACGGGAACCGCGTGTCGGGAATGTTCGTGTAGGTGGCGGTCACGGACATGTACAAATTGCCGGCGGCGGAGCCCGCACCATTTTCGTCGGTGACGGCAATGACGTACGTGTAATTAACGTTGTCGATCACGTTATTGATGTTGGTGTTGTACGTAAGCAACTTGGTATTGGCACCGTCGTGCCAGGAGGCGCCGTCCGCGGGAGCCGGTGTGAAGTAGTGCGGATCTGTGCTGTTGAGCGCCTCCGGATTCGGAGGCGGCGACCCCGGGGTGATGCGGAATCGCTGGACGGAGATCCACGGCAAGTTGAGCGGCACGGCGCTTCGCACGGTGACGACGCAGAGCGCGACCGAAACGGAAGCGAGGATCGCCCCCTGGTGTGGACACGGAAGCTCCAAGAAAATGCCCGTTGTCGTATGGTGGCCCTGCAGAGCGAATGCATTGAGGGCGCCACCGGCGGTGCCGGGCGCACCGAGGCTGTTCCAATTGACGGTATCGAGCGCAGACGGGTCGAGCGGGCGCGGCGGAAACGAGACCACCTTCGTGCGCACGGCAGTGAAGCCGACGAAGTCGTTTGGCCCGCCACCAAGCTTAAGTCCTCCCGGAGTCGTCGTTTGAATGCCGCCCGCGAGGCCACCGTCGGTGATCCCGCCCGCGACGGTCGGAACGATCGCCCCCGCGGCGTGACCTTGGATGCTGTTGGGCGCGTCGCACGAGACTTGTCCACCCGCCAAATGAGTCGTGCCGCCGTCGATGGTGAGGTCGGCCCTGTCCGTCGTGCCGGCGATGTTCGATCCGGCATCGAATTGCAGTGTCCCTTTGACCTCGAGCAGCGCGCCGTGCGCGACGGTCTCCGTCGTCACGATCGTGAGCGAGCCGGCGCCCGAGACCTCGATGGGGCCCGTGATGGTGTCGGCGGCGTCCTTCGTGAGCTTGTGGAGTTTCAGATAGGCCGTGCGGTCGAGCGCTCCCTCATCCGCGGTGCCGATGTTGGCCGCATTCGGGACGTCCGAGTCGTCGATGAGATCGACCGTGTCGGGATAGCTGGCCGGGTTGCCCCCATACGGATGCATTACGCGCCTCCCGCCGGCGTCCAGTAGCGGGCGCTCGGATCACGAGCGGGCGTCTGAACACCGGCGATGCTGTTTGACAGGTTGCCGTACGTGCCGTCGGCCGTCGGGCTCGTCGGGATGAACTTCGCAGGGTCGCTGCTCCACACGATGGCGCGCAGCCACGTGTGAGCGCCTTTCCAGGTGGAGACCAGGTTGTGAATGCCGTCGACGTACACGCGCGGCACCTGGTGGCCCAGGCCTACGCTCGCGTGCCTGCCCCACGCCGCGAGCCAGGCGGGGTCCGTAAGGCTCGTGTAGCGCGCGAAGGGGTCAGGGTAGACGACCAGCCAAAGGTCCGACCAGTAGCCGGGGACGACCGACGCCGGGTGAACCGCGCCGTCGTCGAACCCCGAGGTTCCGTCCCAATTCCAGGCGCCCGAAGCGAGCGTGATCGTCTTGTCCGGATTCACGATCACCCAGTTGCCGCGACGGTTGACGAGCCGCACCGTGGGGAGAGGCCCCGTCGCCGGCGTCATGAACGCCTGGAGCTGCTGGACGAGGACCTCGTCGCTGGCCGCGTTGGCCCAGGTGTCCAGCCATGCGAGCAAGCGCGTAACGAAGCTCGCGTTCGGCTCGTGCGGCCCTTGGAGCAGACCGCGCGTTTGGGCGATCAGAGGAAGTGCCGTGTCGGTTCCCACGCCCGGGAACGTGGCGAGCAGCCCCTGCCAGCCGTTTTCGATGAGCGTGTCGCCGACGAGCGCAATCGCGTAGAGGACCTTGAAGCCCGTGTTCAGCCTCGGCCGATTGGCGAGCCAATTGGGGATCACGCTGTTGATCGCGTTGCGGAGGAGTCGGTCGGCCATGGGGCTTCAGCTCGGGATGATCCGGACGGTGACGGAGAGAGCGTCCGTGTCGGTCGCGACCTGCAGGGCCGTCATCGCCAGGTCGGGCGCGCCCATGACCGACATGAGCGTGGCTCCGGCGAGCGTGGCCACGCCGACGGCGGCGGCGCCCGTGATGGCCGTCCCCGTCAAGCCGGTGAAGCCGCCGGGGTGCGCGTCGTCCGAGACCGTCTCGCCGCCGATGGGGTACTCCGCAAAGAAGGCCGACAGCGCCGTGGTGATGGCGGCTTGCAGGGCGTCGGCCGTGACCGCCGGCGGCGCGCGGACGTACACGACGAGGGCCGCCACGTAGGGAACCGGCGTCGCCGGCGACACCGCGAAGCTCACACCGTCCGGGCGCACGTTCTTCTCGATGGACTGCACGACGCCGGCGAGGTCGTTGCTGTCAACGGTTCCCGTGGGACTCGTGATGACGACGAGCACGTCGCCGATGTGCGAGGCGCTCGAGACGAGCCATCGGTTGATGTTGACCTGCGCGCCGGTGACGATGTTCGTCGCGAGGGGAGCGCCCGTCTTCGGGTCGGTCCCGGAGATGGCCCAGCCATAGGCGCCGCGCGGGCCGCGGACGCTCCGGAACGCCAGCCAGTCGAGACACATCTGCTGGAGGCGCGCGTTCGTCGGCGGGTCGAGGCCAACGGCCGTGACGGGGTTCGAGCACGTCACTGACG
>JALYHV010000112.1 GCA_030776205.1 Myxococcota bacterium
CACCGGCACCGACGGCCCATTGAGTCGGCGCGTGGCGTCCTCGCGGAGAGGCTCGACGCCGCTGCCGGTGTTCGCGCTGCTCGCGCTGCTCGCGGTCACGGCCTGCGCGCGAAAGCCGGTCGCCCTAGCCGCGCATCCTGCCCGAGAACAGGCTCCGGCGCCTGCGGTGAGCGCGACCGCCCCGCGGTCCATGCAGGTCGTCAACGCAACCATCCTGGCGAACCACTGCCAGGACCTCGGTCGCGCGAACGCTCGCCTCGCGGAGGCGGCGATGTACCGGCTCGTGGAGGGGTGCCGATCCGTGCCCGGCGGCTCGGCGCGGTTCGAGGCGACGCTCAACCCGGTCGGGACGATCGCCATCGCGGCCGTTTCAGGGGACCCGGAGGTCGTGCCGATATGCATCTTGAAGCACTCGCTCACGCACCACGTGACGCTTTCGGCCCCCTGTCGACTGGACGTGCAGATCGAAGAGCAGACCGTCTCCGTCACCGAGGTCCCGGAGGGCGGCGCGCCGTCGTCTTCGGCTGGCCCGCCGCCACCCAGGTAACTTGAAGCGGACGCGCTACTTGTTCGGCTGCGGGGTCGTGCGAAGATACGGGCGCACAGCCGTGTAGCCCTTCGGAAACTTCTGCTTTAGCACTTCGGGATCCTGAAGAGACGGAACGATGATCACGTCCTGCCCGTCCTTCCAGTTTGCCGGCGTAGCCACCGAGTGGCTATCGGTCAGCTGCAACGAGTCGATGACGCGCACGATCTCGTCGAAGTTTCGACCGGTGCTCGCCGGGTAGGTGATGACGAGCCGCACCTTCTTGTTGGGATCGATCACGAACACCGATCGAACAGTCAGCGTGTCGTTCGCGTTCGGATGAATCATTCCGTACAGGGTCGACACCTTTCGATCGGGATCGCCAAGGATGGGGTAATTGAGCGTCGCCTTCTGGGTGTCCTCGATGTCCGCCACCCACTTCTTGTGGGAGGGCACGTCGTCGACGCTCACGGCGAGCACCTTCACGTTCCGCTTGTCGAACTCGGGCTTGAGCTTCGCGACGACGCCCAGCTCGGTCGTGCACACGGGCGTGAAGTCCTTGGGGTGCGAGAAGAGAATGCCCCACGATTTGCCGAGCCACTCGTGAAAATGAATCGGACCTTGGGTCGAATCTTGAGTGAAATCCGGGGCTATGTCGCCGAGCTGGATGGCCATCGGGCGTCTCCTGTCTGAGGGTGAGGCGTTCAGTTTCGCAGATGGTATGTTCGCGATAGCGACCGTCAAGTGGTCGCGGCCGTTCCGCAACGCACGTGCAACAGGCCGCGAGCAGACGGGGCCAGACGGCCGCGCTCCGCGCGATCCGGGACCGAAACCGAACCGACGCTGCTATGTTTTTTGCGCGCGCCTCCATGCAGCCGCTCCGCCTGCTCAGCTACAATGTGCGCTATTTTGGCCACGGCACGCGCGGTCTCGCCAGCACGAAGCGCGCGATGAGCCGCATCGCGGAGGCGCTCGCGGCGCTCGATCCGCTCCCGGCGATTGTCTGCCTGCAGGAGGTCGAGACCCGTTCGCTCCGTTCTACCGTGGCGCACCGGCACACCGAGACGCAGCTCGAGCGTTTCATGGAGATGCTCTCCGTGGCCCTCGCCGCAGCGGAGCGCCTCGACGCGTACTACGCCTATTATTTCCCGGCGCACGCCTACCGCCTCTCGCCGCGCACGCACGTGTACACCACCGGCCTCGCCATCCTGGCCCATCGCGACTTCGTCGTCGATCACCACAACGCCGAGATGCCCCATGACATCACGCATCGGAAGGTGCATCCCATCCGGCGCCTGAAGCAAACGCGGATCTGCGCGCACCTTCGGTTTCGCCATCGCACGGAGGCCTCGTTCCCGCCGGTCGACATCTTCAACACGCACCTCAGCCTTCCGAGCGCGATGTCGCGCGAGTTCTGGACGCAACCCCAGCGTCTTGGCTGGGGCCCGAACCAGCTCGAGGAAGCGAGCAATCTCTACCGCTTCGTCGAGCGCGAGCGCGCGAGCGACAGGTTCGTCGTGACGGGTGATTTCAACGCGCTCCCCGGGTCGCCCGTCTACCGGTCGCTCGTGGAAGACCGCGGGTGGATCGACGCCTTTGCTGCGCGTTATCGCTTTTCGCACGAGGAGCTCGCGCGGTGGCCGACGGCGGGCTTCATGCGAATGCGCATGCACCTGGATCACCTGTTCACGGGTCCCGGGCTGCGCTGGCTGGACTTCGACGACACCCACCCGTTCGGCGATCGGACCGCGCGCTTTCACGGCATGTCCGATCACATGCCGCTCGTCGCCCGCTGCAGAGCGGCCGGGCAGGGCGAGTGACGACGATAGCGACCGCGAGGTGCGCGCCGCGCATTGCCGGGCCGCGCCGTGCCATGGCGCGCCAGGCCGCGCGTCCCCTGCCCGGACGGAGGGACCGCTGACGGCGCTTCGTGCTACGAATCGCGCAGTCATGCTCCAGCAAGCCACCCGAGACGAATCCACCGCGTTGACCGAGGGCATCCGTGTCGTCGTGCGCAGTGCGTACGTTCCCGAACAATCCCAGCCGCTCGCGAGTCGGTTCGTGTTCGCCTACTCCGTTCAGATCGCAAACGAGGGCCCCGAGCCCGCCCAGCTTCGCACGAGGCACTGGGTCATCACCGATGGCACAGGCAAGGTGGAGGAGGTGCGTGGTCCCGGCGTCGTCGGGCAGCAGCCTTACCTACGGCCGGGGGAGCACTTCGAATACACGAGCGGGTGCGTCCTTCAGACCCCGCGTGGCGAGATGCACGGCACCTACCAGATGCATCGGCCGGACGGCCGCGCGTTCGACGCGACGATCGCGCCGTTTTTGCTCGCGCTCCCGCACTCTCTCAACTGACCTACTCAACGGATCTGCTCAACCTACGGCGCCGCTCCCATGGACGACAGCACTTACCAGCGCCTCGCCGACACCGCGTTTCGCGCCATCGAAAGGGCGTTCGAGCAGGTCGATCCGGACGTTGTCGACTGCGAAGTGGCCGGTGACGTACTGACCCTCACGCTCCCCGGCGCCAAGCGCTGCATCATCAACACGCAGCGGCCGACGCGCCAGATCTGGCTCGCAGCGAATGCCCGCGCGTGGCACTTCTCCTGGGACGGCACCGCGCACGAGTGGATCGATGACAAGGGACGCGGCGACGAGCTCTACGCGACCATCGCTCGCGTCGTCCGGGAATCGACCGGTGTGGAGCTCGCGTTCGCATGACGCCGTACGACGCCATCGGGGGCGAAGCAAAGATTCGCGCCGTGCTCCAGAGGCTCTATGACGTCCTCTTCGACGATCCCATGGTGGGCTTTCTGTTCCAAGGCAAAGACAAGGCGCGTCTCGTCGAGCAGCAGCTCGCGTTCACGTGCGCGTTTCTCGGTGGCCCGCAGCGGTATGCGGGGCGGTCGTTGCCGGAGGTGCACTCGCGTCTGCCCCTCCTGCCGGGCCACTTCGACCGCCGCCACTGGCTTCTCCGCCAAGCGCTCGAGGAGCATGGCGTCGCGGAAGACGTGAAAGGCGCCTGGTTGCGCATCGACGAGGGCCTCCGGCCGAGCGTCCTCGCTTCGGGGGAGGACGCGCGCGCGAGGGCACGCGAGCAATCATGAGCCCGCCAGTCTCGCCCGTGCGGGATTAATATTCCGGCGAGGGCGAAGTTTCTGGCGCAGCAGCGGATCCGATGTCAGTCGATCCTTTGATGAACCACGTGAAAATGGGCACCTCCGAGCCGCCGCAAGCCACGCCGCCTGCCGTCGCGACTGCCGAAAACGGCTCGGTCACCGCCGAGGAGCACCTGCCGACGACGCGCCTGCCACCCATTGCGCCACCGCCCCGCGCCCGCAGCGTCCCGCCGGCGGCAGGACCCCTGGAGAGCACGTTCGGTCCCGAATCGACCGACGAGCTGACGCGGGTGCGCACGCCGTCTTATGCGCCGCCGACGCTGCCGCGCACGGGCTGGAGCACGTTCTTCGCCCGCCTTTCGCAGCGGGTTGCCAAGGTCATGCGCGGGCGCGGCGCCAAGGTAGCGAGCCACGCAGCAAGTCATGCAGACCTCGGACGCACACTTGGTGCGGCCTGTGCCGCTCTCGGCGGCGCGCTGGCCCTCGTCGCCCTCGTGGCCGGTATGCGCGGCGCGCCCTCCGATGCGTCCGCGATCGTGGCCGCCTCGACCATCCTGGGGCACGCCATCGTGTCCGCGGCCTTACTTGGCTTCAGCCTGGGAATGATCTTTCTGGGAGAGCGGATGTACTCCGGACGTACGTTCCGCTCGCACGACCGCTCCCAGGACGACGCGAGCTCGAGCGGTAGTCCGCGCTAAGCACGTCTTTTTCAAAGGAGGGGCGGCCAAACCCTGAGCTTGACGATGAGACAGGCGCGTCCTACGTAGAACCTAACGCATACGTAAGACTGAAGAGTCTGAATACTAGGCGCCCATGTCCGACCATCACCGTCTCCCGCTGCTGCGGGCACCCGAAGGGGTGCTGCGATCGCTCGACGAAGCCCGCCAGGCGCGGGACGGCCTCGAGCTCATGCAGATAGGTGATCTCGCGCGCGAAACCGGCAAGACTGTCCGCGCCATCCATCTCTATGAAGAGCTCGGGCTGCTGACGCCAGCGGCTCGGTCCAAGGGCCGGTTTCGTCTCTACGAACGCGAGGCGCTCCTCCGTATTCGGTGGATCGGCAAGCTGCAGGAGATGGGGTTCAGCCTGGGTGACATCCAGACCATCGTCCGAGAGTGGGAGCGCGTCGAGAGCGCGACGGGGGCGATGAAGCGCATGCGGCAGGTTTACGCGCGCAAGCTGGACGAGACGCGCGAGCAGAAGCGGCGGCTCGAAGCGCTCGAACGCGAGCTCGCCGCGAGCTTGGAATATCTCGACACGTGCGACGTCTGCGACCCCCAGCGCCTCCTCTCGGCCTGCAACTGCTGCGACTTGCACGACAAAGAGGCCGACGTGCCCGAGCTCGTCCTCGGCTTCAGAGCGCACTAACGCGCGCCGGACCGCGCCGCAAACCAGCCGACTCCAAAAGCTCACCTCGAGATCGCACCGATGAAGCTCCCCATTTTCATGGACAACCACTCGACCACACCGGTCGATCCTCGCGTCCTCGAGGAGATGATCCCCTATTTCACGACGAAATTCGGAAACGCGGCGAGTCGAAACCATCCCTTCGGGTGGCAGGCAGAAGAGGCCGTCGAGCAGGCGCGGGAGCGGATCGCCAAGGTGATCGGCGCGAGGGACACGAAAGAGATCGTGCTCACGAGCGGCGCGACCGAAAGCGACAACCTGGCCATCAAAGGGGTCGCTGAGTTCTACGCGGAAAAGGGACGCCACATCGTGACCACGGCCACCGAGCACAAGGCCGTGCTCGACACGTGCAAGCGCCTCGAGAAGCAGGGCTTCCAGGTGACTTACCTTGCGGTCGGCACGGACGGGCTCGTCGACCCGGATGACGTCAAACGCGCGATCACCGACAAGACCATTCTCGTCAGCATCATGCTCGCGAACAACGAGATAGGCACCGTCCAGCCGCTCGAGCAAATCGGCAAGATCACGCGCGAGCGCGGCGTCCTTCTCCACAGCGACGCGGTGCAAGGCGTAGGCAAGGTCGAATTCGACGTTCAGAAGATGAACGTCGACCTCGCGTCGCTCACGGCGCACAAGATGTATGGGCCCAAAGGTGTCGGTGCTCTTTACGTGCGGCGCAGCAAGCCGCGCGTCCGCCTCGCCGCGCAGATGGACGGGGGCGGCCACGAGCGGGGAATGCGTTCGGGCACGCTCGCGGTGCCGCTGATCGTCGGGTTCGGCAAGGCGTGCGAGATCATGACGCGGGAGGGGGCGGCGGAGAGCGCGCGCCTCCTGCAGCTGCGTGAGCGCCTCCGCGATCGCCTCATGGGCCGGCTCGACGAAGTGTACGTGAACGGCTCGCTCGAGCACCGGCTGCCGGGCAACCTGAACATCAGCTTCAATTTCGTCGAAGGCGAAGGGCTGATGATGGCCATCAAGGACGTCGCGGTGAGCTCGGGCTCGGCATGCACGTCCTCCAGCCTCGAACCGAGCTACGTGCTGCGTGCGCTGGGCGTCGGCGACGAGCTTGCGCATTCGAGCATCCGGTTCGGGCTCGGGCGGTTCAACACCGAAGAGGAGGTCGACTTCGTGGGCGACCTCGTGGTGGACAAGGTCGAGCGGCTGCGCGAGCTTTCGCCGCTTTGGGAGATGCACAAAGAGGGAATCGACCTCAAAAGCATCGCGTGGGCGGCTCACTAGCGGAGGCAACCTCATCATGGCGTACAGCGACAAGGTCATCGAACATTACGAGAATCCACGCAACGTCGGGACGCTCGACAAGGGCGATCCGACGGTCGGAACCGGGCTCGTCGGCGCTCCCGCGTGCGGCGACGTCATGCGGCTGCAGATCAAGGTCAACGAGCAAGGCGTCATCGAAGACGCCAAGTTCAAGACCTTTGGGTGTGGCTCTGCCATCGCCAGCTCGTCGCTCGCGACCGAGTGGATCAAGGGGCGAACGGTCGACGAGGCGGAGCTCATCAAGAACTCGCAAATTGTCGAGGAGCTGAACCTCCCGCCGGTCAAGATTCACTGCTCGGTCCTCGCCGAGGACGCGATAAAGAGCGCGATCGCGGACTACCGCAAAAAGCAGGAGGAGCGCCGCGCGGCGGCGGCCTCCGCGGGCTCCCATGCCCGATGATCCGGAGCAGCCTCGGGAGCAGACCAGGTGAGTGAAGTGGCCATGGAGCAGCACGTTCAGCCGAGCCCCGCGCGGGTGCTTTCGATCACCGTGTCCCAGCCGGCGGTGGACGCCATCGCGCGGCAGATGCGCAAGCGGGGGACGCTGGATGCGAGCCTTCGCTTGGGAATCCGCGGCGGGGGCTGTTCAGGCTTTACGTACGTGATCGAGTTTCACGACGGCCCGCCTCACGCGCGCGACAAACTCTACGAGTACGTCGCGGGTGATGGGACGCCCGTGCGGGTCGTGGTCGATCCCAAGAGCCTGCTCTACCTGAACGGCACGGTGCTCGAGTGGGAGCACACGCTCATGCGCCAGGGTTTCAAATTTGCCAATCCCAACGAGAAGAGCGGCTGCGGGTGCGGCACGTCGTTCTCGGTTTGAGGCCGTCCTCGCCCATGGATGGCGCACGCTCGTCATGGACCCCTTCGCCACGCTAGGAATACCCCGCGCCTTCGACGTGAACCTCGAGGCCGCCGAGAAGGCGCACCGCGAGCTGTCTCGCGCGCTTCACCCGGACAGGTTCGTGGGAGGAGCTCCGAGTGAGCGCCGTGCTGCCCTCGGACGGGCGGTGGAGGCGAACGAGGCGTGGCGTGTCGTGCGCGATCCGATTCTGCGCGCGGAAGCGCTCCTCGCTCTCGCCGGTCTCCGCGTCGCCGAAGGGCAGGAGCCAAAACCGGAACCTGAATTCTTGATGGAAATGCTGGAGCAACGAGAAGCGCTGAGCGCCGCGAAGGGCGCGCGCGACCTGGCAACGGTTCGGAAGCTGGCGGCCGTCATCGAAGAGCGCGCTCGCGACGTGGACCGCGCGCTCTCCGAAGGCTTTCGCCGGGGTGACGTCGATCCGCTCTTCGCGAGGCTCGGCGAGCTCCGGTTCTACAAGCGCTTTCTGGACGAGGTGAGCGCAATCGAAGACGAGCTCGCGATCTGATGGCGCTCTTCGAGATTTTCGACCCGAAGGCGTCGCCGCGCCCCATTGGCATCGACTTGGGGACGACGAACTCGCTCGTCGCCCACGTGACCAATGAGCGACCTCGCGCCATCGAAGACTGTGATCTCGAGGTGCTCGTGCCGAGCGTGGTGGCCTACTTGCCGAGCGGCGAGGTGGTGGTCGGTCGGCGCGCTGCCGCTCTCGCCAGCGAGCACCCCCGCGACACGATCGTGAGCGTGAAGCGCTTCATGGGTCGTGGCGCCGACGACGAGGAGACGCGCCGGCTCGGCCCGTACTCGTTCGTGCGGCCAGGCCCCGGGGAGCCCAACACAGTGCGCTTTCGGGTTGCCGGCGGTCGTACGGTGACGCCCGTCGAAGTCAGCGCGGAGATCCTCCGCGCCCTCAAGGCGCAGGCAGAAGACGAGCTCCGCAGCGTGGGAGGGGCGGTCATCACCGTCCCGGCTTACTTCGACGACGCCCAGCGCCAGGCGACGAAGGACGCCGCGCGTCTCGCTGGGCTCGAGGTCCTTCGGCTGATCAACGAGCCCACCGCGGCGGCGCTGGCTTACGGCCTCGAGAAGAAGAAGAACGGCACCTTTGCGGTGTACGACCTCGGCGGCGGCACCTTCGACGTTACGCTGTTGGTCCTCGACGACGGGGTCTTTCAGGTGCGCTCGACCGGCGGGGACAGCCAGCTCGGCGGAGACGACATGGACCGGGCGATCGCGCACGAGCTCCTCGCGGAGCTCGGCTTCGATGAAAAGCAGCAGAGTCCGCAGCTCGTCCGGCTCGTCCTCGACGAGGCTCGCAAGGCGAAGCACGCGTTGACCGTCGCCGAGTCGGTGCAGGCCGTGGTCGACGGCTCGGCCAGCATCACGCTGACGCGGGCTCGCCTCGATGAGCTGATTCGACCGCTGCTGCAGCGCACCGGTGCCGTGTCGCGCCGCGCCTTGCGGGACGCTGGCTTGCGACCGGGTGATGTGGACGGCGTGATTCTGGTGGGCGGGGCGACGCGTGTGCCCGCCGTGCGCAAGTACGTCGCGGAGCTGTTCGACAAGGAGCCGCTCGCGGACATCGACCCCGATCAGGTCGTCGCGCTCGGCGCGGCGGTGCAAGCCGATCTGCTGGCCGGTGAGGGCCGGACCGAGGACGTCTTGCTGCTGGACGTGACCTCCCTGTCTTTGGGAATCGAGGTGGGCGGCGGGGTCGTCGACAAGATCTTGCCGCGCAATTCGACGATTCCCTGCGCGGCCCGCGCCACCTACACGACGCAAGAGGACAACCAGACCGGCTTCGAGATCCACGTCGTCCAAGGCGAGCGCGAGATGGTCGCGGACAATCGGAGCCTCGCGCGCTTCACGCTCAAGGGGATCCCGCCCATGCCCGCGGGCCTCGCGCGCCTGGAGGTCATGTTCAACGTCGACGCCGACGGTTTGCTGAGCGTACATGCCAAAGAGACGACGACCGGTATCGAGCAGACGGTCAGCGTCAAACCGAGCTACGGTCTCGACGACGCGGCCGTGGACCAGATGCTCATCGACGCGCTCGACCATGGGGAGCACGATCTCGTGAACCGCCGCATCGCAGAACGACGAGTCGAGGCACGGCGAATTCTCGCCGCGACGAGGAAGGCGCTGGTCGCCGACTTCGATTTGCTCGAGCGCGATGAGCGTGCCTCCATCGAGGCCGCATGCGCCGCGCTCGACGAGGCGGTGCTCGGCGACGATCCGGCGCGCATGCACTCGCGGATCGAGGCGCTCGACGACACGACGAAGGCGTTCGCCGCACGTCGAATGAACCGCGCGATCGCGAGCGCGATCGAAGGAAAGCACGTCGGGGCGGTGGAGGAGAGCGTGAAGCACGCGAAGGGCGTCGAGGAGGCGCACGCGCGCTGATGCCGCTCGTACGATTCAAGGGCTTCGGCGAGGTGGAGGTGCCGGTTGGGACATCGCTCCTCGAGGCCGCGACGAAGGCGCACTTCCCCGAGGGCAGTGCCTGCGGCGGGGTGTGCGCGTGTTCCACGTGCCATGTCTACGTGACGAAGGGCGCCGACCTGCTGACCGAGCAGGAGGACGACGAGGCGGACATCATGGACAAGGCCTTCGACGTCCGCGCCAGCTCGAGGCTCGGCTGCCAGTCCAGGATCGTGCGCGACGGCGTGGTAGAGGCGGAGATTACGCGCGAGAGCCTCGAGGCATACGAGAACGAGCACCCCGCCGAGCGCGGCAAGCACACAAAGCCCGCGCCGAAGAGTAGCTCCGCGCCGGGCGGTCTAGACGCGTAGGCCGGGTGCCGGGTATTTCGCGCAGAGCTCTCGGACCTCGGCCGCGATCTTGGCCAGGCTTGCTTCCGCGGCTGGATCGCGTGTCACGCGGTCGATCCAATCGGCTATTCGAAGCATGACGTCGGTGCCCATTCCGCGACTGCTCAGCGCCGCCGTGCCGATGCGCACGCCGGACGGGTCGAACGGCTTGCGCGTGTCGAACGGTATGGCGTTGTAGTTGAGGACGATGCCGGCGCGATCGAGGGCCTGGGCGAGCTGCTTGCCAGTCACGCCTCGGCTGGTCACGTCCACCAGCATCAGGTGGTTGTCCGTTCCGCCCGTCACGAGGCCAAACCCCCGCTCGGCGAGGCCGCTCGCGAGAGCCTTGGCGTTCGCCACCACCCGCTTCGCGTAGTCGCGAAATTCCGGGCGTGCAGCCTCGCGTGCGGCAACGGCGATCGCTGCGGTGACGTGGTCGTGCGGGCCGCCCTGGAGTCCCGGAAAGACCGCGCGGTCGATCGCCGCCGCGTGCTCCTTCTTGCAGAGAATCATTCCGCCCCGAGGTCCGCGCAACGTCTTGTGCGTCGTCGACGTGACGACGTCCGCGATGCCGATGGGAGACGGGTGCTCGCCGGCGCACACGAGCCCGGCGATGTGGGCCATGTCCGCGATGAGTAGCGCCCCCGCTTCGTCGGCGATGGCGCGAAAGGCGGCGAAGTCGAGCGTGCGCGGGTAGGCGGTAGTACCGCACCAGAGCAGCTTGGGCCTGTGCTGCAAGGCGAGCTCGCGCACCTGATCCATGTCGATGCGCTGGTCTTCTTTGCGCACGCCGTACGGTACGCTCTTGAAGTACTTGCCCGTGATGGACACGCCGTGCCCGTGCGTCAGGTGGCCACCCGCCGGGAGCGCAAGACCCATCACCGTATCGCCCGGCTGGCAGAACGCGAAGTAGACAGCCAGGTTCGCGGGGCTGCCCGAGTAGGGCTGCACGTTGACGTGGAGGTCCGAGCGGGAAGTCGGGCGTCCCGCCGTCGCGCAGAACAGGTCGGCCAGGCGCGCAATCGCGAGCTCTTCGACCTTGTCGACGACCTCCTGTCCCTCGTAGTATCGCTTCTTCGCGTAGCCCTCGGAGTACTTGTTCGTGAGGACGCTGCCGGTCGCTTCCATCACGGCGCGCGACGCGTAGTTTTCGCTCGCGATGAGGCGGAGTTGGTCGTGCTCGCGACGGTTCTCGTCGGCGATGAGCCGCGCGAGCTCCGGATCGGACTCGGTAAGCGAGGGGTCGAAGGCGGCCATGGCCGTTTCTTTACCAGACAGAGGCCCTCGGCGCGATGTTCGCGGCGCCCGCATCGCCGTGCTGCTGTGCTACAGAGCGACGCGATGTGGCCGTGGATCCTCGCAGCGTCGACCTCCGCAGCGGCCGCGGCGATCCCGGTGGGGGAGAGCGTGTCCGCCACCGACCTCGAGGCGCCCCATCGACTGCGCAGCGGCCTCGTTCTCGGTCTGACGCTGGGCGCGGGCCTTGGCAGCGCCAGCGGCTACCCCAACGACACGACGCTGATCGGCGATCCCCGCTTTTATTCTGCGAGCGGCGCGATGCTGGGAACGAGCGAAGACGTTTTCGTCATGGGCGCGCTCACCGATTACGTGAGCGTCGGCTTTTGGTACGGCCACGCGATCTCCAGCAACGGCGAGTGGAAGTCCACCGGCGACGGAGGCGGCGTTCGAGTCGACGTCTTCCCGTTCATCGGGGTCAGCCGCTATCTGACGGGGCTCGGCGTACTTGCACGTTTCGGCCTGGCGTCTGGTAGCTTGTCGCGGAAAGCGACGGCGACGACCGTTTCCGAGGGCACGCAGTCCTTCGGCGCGGCCGGTGCATTTTACGAGTGGGCGTTCGGTCGCCTCCTGGGCGGGCATTTCGGGGTCGGCCCCGGCCTCGAATACGACGCGATCTGGTCGCAAGCTTTCGAGCGTCACGGTCTGATCGCGACTGCGCGGGTCGCCTTTTACGGTGGCCCCTGAGGCAGGAACGGGCGGGCCACGGGTTCTGGTATCGTCGGCTGGAATGGCAGAGAGCGATCCGTTTGGTCTCATGGGCCAGGTGCTCGATGGCCAGTTTCGCGTCGATCGCTACGTGGGCGAGGGCGGCTTCAGCCTCGTGTACCGAGGTACCCATCTCGGGCTGAACGAGCCGATTGCGATCAAATTCCTGAAGCTGCCGTCCGCGCTGGGCTCGGCGCTAGTCGAGTCGTTCGTCCTGCGCTTTCGCGACGAGAGTCGCCTCCACTACAAGCTGTCGCAGGGCCATCTCCACATCGTTCGCAGCATGGCGAGCGGGACCACGATGGCCAGCGCGACCGGCGCTCTCGTGCCCTACACGGTGCTCGAGTGGCTCGAAGGCCACTCGCTGGCACAGGAGTTCGCCGAAAGGCACCTGCGGACGCAGCCGCTTCGCACGCTCGGAGACGTCGTCAAGCTCTTCGACTCGGCGATCGACGCAGTGGCCTATGCCCACGCGCAGGGGGTCGTGCATCGCGACCTCAACCCGGGCAACTTGTTTCTCACGAAGACGCGGGCGGGCGTAAAGCTCAAAGTGCTCGATTTCGGCGTGGCCAAGGTGATGGCCGATTCGGCGCTCGCGATGGGCCCTACGGCGCGCACGCTCGGCAACATGCGCATGTTCGCGCCGGCCTATGGGGCTCCGGAGCAGTTCGACGACGGCGTCGGCCCGATCGGCGCGTGGACCGACGTGTACGCGATTGGCTTGGTCTTACTGGAAGCCTTGACGGACCGCGCGGTGCGGGAGGGAGAGCACATCGGCGACTTCGCGCGACAAGCGCTCGACGCGACGTGGCGGCCGAGCCCGCGCGCCCTCGGCCTCCAGGTCTCCGACGCGGTCGAAGACGTCTTTCGCGCGGCGACCTCTCTTGTGCCAGGTGCGCGACCTCGTGACGCCGGCGAGCTTTGGGGCATGCTCAAGCACGCGATGAGCACGGGGTCCGGCGCGGCCGTTGCACCAGCTCTTCAAGCCCCTGTCGGTGCGCTGGGCGGCACGCTGCGAATGGACCAATCGGGCAAAGGACGGCCGTCGCAGGTGCCGTCGCCCGCGGCGCTACGGACGACGCCTCTACCGGCTCGGGGGGGCGTCGCCGTTTCGATCGCGCCTACCCTCATCGACGCGCCCGTCCTCCGGTCATCCGCCCCGGCTGCCCCTCCGCGCATCATTGCCCTGTGGGGCATCGCCTTCGGAGTGGCTCTCGTCGTCGCGGTGGTCGCGTGGCTGATCTTCTCCGGGCGGTCATGCTGACCTCGACCCGTGATTCGAGCGATGCCAAGAAGGGATTGCATGAGCGAGCGTTTGACTGACGGACTCCCGGGCTCCACTTCCGAGTCGCTGTTCGACCGCGCCGCCCTCGTCATTCCCGGTGGCGTAAACAGCCCAGTGCGCGCTTTCCGCGCGGTGGGCGGCACGCCCGTCTTCGTCTCGCGCGCCAAGGGGTCGCGCCTGGTCGCAGCGGACGGCCGGAGTTACATCGATTACGTCGGCTCGTGGGGGCCGATGATCCTCGGGCACGCCGAGCCGTCCGTGGTTGCCGCCGTCGTGGAGGCAGCCGCGCGGGGAACGAGCTACGGCGCCCCGACCGAGCTGGAAGTCCTCTTCGCCGAGAAGCTCTGCGCGCTCTACCCGTCGATGGAGATGGTGCGCGCCGTCTCGAGCGGGACGGAAGCGACGATGAGCGCCTTGCGGGCGGCGCGGGGCTTCACCGGGCGCGACGTCATCGTCAAGTTCGAGGGCTGTTATCACGGCCATGCCGATTTCTTGCTCGTCAAAGCCGGGAGCGGTGCCGCGACCCTCGGCGTCCCCGATTCGGCCGGGGTGCCCTCCGCATCGGTGATTAACACCGCGGTGCTTCCGTACAACGATGTTCGCGCGCTTCGTGCGTTCTTTGCTTCTCGCGGCGCAGAGGTCGCAGCGGTCATCGTCGAGCCGGTGGTCGGCAACATGGGGGTCGTCCCGCCCGCGCCAGGGTTTCTCGAGGCCATCCTCACCGAGTGCGCCGCGCACGGTGCGGTATCGATCTTCGACGAGGTCATGACGGGCTGCCGCGTCGCTCTCGGGGGCATGCAAGAGCGTGCGAGCCTGCGCCCGGACATGACGTGTCTCGGCAAGATCATCGGCGGTGGCATGCCGCTCGCTGCCTACGGTGGCAAACGCGCGATCATGGAACGGGTGGCGCCGCTCGGCCCGGTCTACCAGGCTGGGACGCTCAGCGGAAATCCGGTTGCGGTCAGCGCCGGGCTAGCCACCCTTGCTCGCCTCGATGCGGCGCTCTACGCGCACCTGGAGCACCTGGGGGCGCGCCTCGAGGCGGGGCTCTTGGCCGCCATCGCTCGGCGTCATATCGACGCCTGCGTTCAGCGCGTGGGGTCGATGATCACGCTGTTCTTCACCCGGGGTCCGGTCCGCGCGTGGTCGGAAGCAAAGGCTTGCGACACCGCGGCGTTCGGCCGCTGGCATGGCAGAATGCTGCGTGCCGGCGTCTACTGGCCTCCCGCGCAGTTCGAGGCCGCCTTCCTCAGCGGCGCGCACACGGAGAGCGACATCGACGAGACAGTGGGTGCCGCCGAGGACGCCCTTTAACCTATTCGCTCATTGTGCGGCGGTCGCGGCGAGGGGCGTGCGCTCTTCGCGCGCGAGCGCAACGAGCTGGTTCTTCGCGTCCACGTGGACCACACGCGGGCGGTGCTGGGACACCTCCTCCGGGGTCATCCACCCGAAGCTCGCGAGAATGACGAGGTCTCCCGGCTTTACGAGGTGCGCGGCGGCCCCGTTGATTCCTACCTCACCGGATCCCGGTATGCCGGGGATGACGTAGGTCGAGAGCCTGGCCCCGTTCGTCACGTCGTAGATGTCTATCTTCTCGTTTTCGAGAAAACCGGCGGCTTCGATGAGAGTGGAATCGATGGTGATGGAGCCGACATAATCGAGATCCGCGCGCGTGACAGTGGCGCGGTGGATCTTCCCGAGCAAAAAGTGTCGAAGCACGGAGCACCTCCGGTCCAGGCCAACAGCGAGTGGTCCCGGCCGGAAGACAAAATGGGGCCGAGGAGGGCGTTGGTCAACTCGCGCAGGGCGAGCCCCTCAGGCCAGCTTCGAGAAGTCCGCGATTCGCAACATCGCCAGCGCGCCATGAGCCAGCGTCTCCAGCCGGACGGGGGTCAGGGCGTCGTCGGGGTCGTTGACGAGCGTCTCGACGAAGATCCGGTCCAGCGCGGTCGCGAGCGGCCCCATTGCCATCAACGCCGCGCGCGTCGCCTCCTCGCTCGAAAGGCCGGTGGCGAGCGCATCGAGCTCGTGCACGAGGCGCTGGATGACCAGGTCGTCCGCCTTTTTGCTGAGCCGGAAGTCAGCCGGCCCGTGCAGGACGGGCTGCGCCTCGCGGCTGATGCCGGACAGCCGCTTCGCCACGGTTTTCGCCTTGTCTAGCCACGGCTCCCTCGCATCCACGACCCCCTGAAGCGCCCTGGCTCGCGCGAGCACCGCGACCGTACTGCGCAACGCGACGGGGCCACTGCCTGCCATCACTGCTTCAGCGACTGGGCTGCTCGTCGCGGCGGCAAGCAAGCCTCTCAGCCGCTCGGTAGCGAACTCCTCGAGCTTGCCGACCACCTCGATCCTGGATAGGTCGAGCTTCTTCCCCTCGAACCCTTCGTAGGCCTGCGCGACGAGCTCTCCGAATTGGAGCGTGGCATAGCCCCGTTCGAGGATGGTGCGTAGCGCCGCGATGCAGTTGCGGCGCAACGCGAAGGGGTCGGCGGCGCCGGTCGGCGCGAGTCCGATGGCAAAACAGCCTGCGAGGGTGTCGAACCGATCGGCCAGCGCAACGACGGCCGATACGTCGTCGGGTGCGACGTCGTCGTGAGCGCCGACGGGCCTGTAGTGATCGCGAATGGCGTCCGCAACCTCGGGTGGCTCGCCCTGTCGGAGAGCATAGGCACGCCCCATGTGCCCCTGGAGCTCGGGGAACTCGCCGACCATCAGCGCGACAAGGTCGCACTTGCACAGGCGGGCCGCGCGCTCGATGGCGGCTCTCCTCGAGGCGTCCATGCCGAGCGCGCTTGCGATGTGGTCCGCAAGGCGCTGCAGGCGCTCGACCTTGTCGCGCACCGTCCCCAGCCGGTGCTGGAAGACGATGCCCGTCAGCTTATCGACCCTCGCTTCGAGCGGCGTCTTCAGGTCTTCCTGCCAGAAGAAGCGCGCGTCGGACAGACGTGCACGCATCACACGGTCGGTACCCTTCATGACGAGGTCTGGCCGGTTCGCGGTGTTCACCACCGCCAGATAGCTCGGCAACAGCTCGTCGCCTCGGCGCGCATCGCCGAGCGGGGCTTCACGCTGCACGCAGAAATACCTCTGGTGGCCCCGGGCCACTGCGCGGATGACCGCGGCCGGAAGCGCGAGAAAGTCGGGATCGAACGAGCCGGTGACCACGTGCGGCTCCTCGACGAGCGATGCGTTCTCGTCGACGAGCATGGACTCGTCGTCGTACGTGCCTCCCGCCGCCCGCGCCGCCTCGCCCACCCGCGCCATCATCGTCCGCACGCGCTCGTCGCGGTCGACCAGGACGTGTCGCTCGCGGAGCCGGTCGACGTACGTGTCCGGATCGGTCAGATCGAAAGTGCCAGGCGACAGAAACCTGTGTCCGCGCGAGCTTCGTCCGCTGCGCACGCCGGCGAAGACCACCGGCACTACCTCCTCGCCGAGCAGCGCAACGAGCCACTGCACCGGCCGGCCGAACGTCGCGTCGAGGTCTCCCCATCGCATGGACTTCTTGAATGGGACAGACGCGCACACGACGGCGAGCGAGGCGCCGAGCAGCTCGCGAGACGGCCTTCCTTTTTCAACGCGTCGCCCCACCACGTAACGCCCCGGTCTTTGCTTCGGCCCCGCGGATTTTTCGACGACCAGGAGGGACGACACCGGGACGCTCAGCTTCGCAGCGAAGGCCTCTGCCGCTTTGGTCGGTTTGCCGTCCTTGAACGCGGACGCCTCCGGTGGGCCGAGGACTTCTTCGTCGAGATCGAGCTGCGCGAGGGCTACGTCGCGCACGACGACGGCGAGTCGCCGGGGGGTGCCGAGCGCCGAGACTTCGCCGTGCGTTATCCTCGCTTTCGCGAGCTCGTCAGCGACGATCTTGGGGACGGCACGCAGCGCGGCATCCACGAAAGAGGAGGGCAGCTCCTCGCAGCCGATTTCGAGCAGGAGGGGGAGGGTTGTCGGCATGAGGGCGGCAGAAGAAGTAATGCGGAAGCGCGGCCAGGTCGAGGTCGAGATCGAGGCGTCGCGGCGCCGTCGGCTCGTTTCGTGATTGCCCAGACGGGGCGTAAGACCCCGCGCGCAGCCGCGCCTTGGTACCGTTCGGGCGTGACCGTCTTCGCGTTCGAGCCCATAGGCGTCGTGCACTCCGTCTACACCGATCGTGCTTCGACGCCCCGCCAGGCCGCCGTCGCATCGGACGCGGCCGCGACGATCGAGCTCTACGCCGGACACGGCTACGAGCACGCCCTCGAGGGACTCGACGCGTGGGAATACGCTTGGATCGTGTTCGTTTTTCACGAGAACGTCGCCGCCGGGCGTGGATTCAAGCCGAAGGTCCTCCCTCCTCGGAGCGAGACCAAGCGTGGCGTCTTTGCTACGCGCTCACCGCACCGTCCGAACCCCATCGGCCTCAGCGTGGTCCGCATCGAGCGCGTCGAGGGTCTGCTGGTCCACGTGCGCAAGGTTGACCTCCTCGATGGCACTCCCGTGCTGGACGTAAAGCCCTACGTGGCATACGCCGACGCCTACCCCGACGCGCGCGCCGGCTGGCTCGAGGCACGCGATCCGCTGCCGCCGTGGGAGGTCGAGTTCGCCGGCCTCGCCGCCGCGCAGCTCGAATGGCTGCGGGAGCGCGGCCTGGACCTACGCTCGGGCATCGTCGCCGCGCTGGCTCTTGGCCCCCATCCGCACCCGTACCGCCGCATTCGTGTGCACGGCGAGGGGATGCGCCTCGCTCTGAAGGACTGGCGTGTAGAC
>JALYHV010000113.1 GCA_030776205.1 Myxococcota bacterium
TGCCCTGGGCGTGGTCTGCCGTCCTTTCGTGGGGCGGTCTGCGCGGGGCGCTCTCGATGGTGCTTGCCCTGGCGCTACCCGGCGAGTTCCCGCATCGGGCAATCATCGTCGCGATGACGTTCGGGGTAGTGATTCTTTCGTTGCTCGTCCAGGGGCTCACGGTCTCGCGGGCGTTGCGATGGTTCGGGGTAAGAGCCATCGAGCACTCCAACGAGGCCGGGACGGCCTCGAAGGGGACAAGACGTTCGGCTGTGCAGTAAAACCGCAATGCATCACGCGACGCCCGGGGTGCTACCCATCGCAGCAGTGACGACTCAAGATTTCAGACGGTTCGCCGACGCGAGAGGCGGCTCGTAACGAGCTGGGTCGAATCGCGCATCTGGCGGAGGCGTCGCCAGACGGCGTCGCGCCAGGCGGACGGACCTTCGGTCAGGTAGATGATGCCGCAGGCGTCGAGGTACGCCCTCAACGTTCCAGCTCGCGCGATCGGTTCGAGCTGCCGATCGATGTTCTTCCTTCGAGCGGGTTCCCGGCGGGAAGGTCGAATGCCAGCGCCGCCGCACGCCCGATCGCTGGCCGCGCCCGTCACGAGCGCGACCCTCCGAGCGAACTCTCTCCTGCGGTTCACAGTGTTCATCGCGCACCACTCGCGTGACTCGTCGATTCGCGCGCCTCTCGCCACCGCGTGCCGGTCGCGCGCGCGAGCTCGTCGAGGAGCCGGTCTTGGAACTTCACGTCGTTGACCGACGGGTGTGGCTCGACGCGTCGTTGGTGGTGCCAGTAACCGCCACTCGTGCAGGCTTCGCGTGCGTCGCTCGTCGCGAGCCATTCCTGCGTGACATGACCGAGTCGCAGGTCGTCGGGTGCGTTCGGCCCGCCCATCTTGGTCGGCACCCAGCCAGGGTCGACGGAATTGCTGAAGACCTGGGGCCAGCGTCGCGCGACCGCGGCGGCGAGCGTCGTCACGAACAGCTTGCTGTCGGAGTACGAGGCGCTGACGCGACGCCCGGTCCAATCCAAGTCATCGAGTCGCGGGCGCCCTCGTCTGTGCATGCCGCTGCTCAGATAAATGAGCCGCGTTGGACCCTGGATGCGCAGCGTAAGCACGTACGGAGCCACGACGTTGACCGGCAGCACAGTCGCCCCCGTGTAGACGCCTGCGTTGTGGATCACGACATCCATCGGACCCAGGGCGCTCACCTGGTCGGCGACGCCGCGCGTCTGCTCGAGCTCGCCGAGGTCGCCAACGACGACCTCGGCGCCTTGCGCCAACAGGTCCTTCACTGCGTCGAGCCGATGCTCCGCCCGTACGTGGACGACGACCCGATGCCCCTCGCGCAGGAGCGTCTGCGCCGTCGCTCTGCCGAGCCCGTCGGCGGAGCCGGTCACGAAGATGCTGCTCATGGGGTCACCTCGTATCGCAGCCACACGACTCCGCCCTCGAAGGCCTCGGTGCCCTTCGGCACGATGTTTCGCGCGGAGACCGTTTGTTCCACGCCGTCGCTCGTCGCGTCGAACAGGGCCGGCGTGCCTGGCGCACCGTCGACGAAGGGTCGGCGATCGTGCCGATGCCGATCGTGCAGTATGTGGCGTCGCGCTTCAGGAGCGGGATGAAGTGACGTCATCATGTGCTGGAGCCCTTCCGCGTTTCAGGGGTGACCATCACCTTGATCGACTCGCGGCTCTGCATCGCGCGATACCCATCCGGCACGCCGTCCAGGCCGACGGTGCGATCGAAGACGCGACCCGGTTCGATCCGCCCCTCGAGGATGTCGGGAAGGAGCTCCCTGATGTACGCGCGGACGGGTGCCGGTCCGCCGCCGACGATCACGTTCTTGTAGAACATCACGTCGGCGCCAGGGATGGCCTCGTAGTGCGGGACGCCGACGCGGCCGACCGCGCCACCCGCCCGCGCGATCTCCACGGCGCTCTGCATCGCTTCGCGGGTGCCGACGCACTCGAGCACCGAATGCGCTCCCTGACCCTTCGTCAGCTGCCGCACATGCTCGACGGCGTCGGCTCCTCGCTCGCGGACGACGTCGGTCGCACCGAACGCGCGCGCGAGGGCGATGCGGTCCACGTGACGGCCCATGATGATGATGCGTTCGGCCCCGAGCCGCTTTGCGGCGATCACGCCGCAGAGTCCAACGGCGCCGTCGCCGATGACGGCCACGCTTTTGCCGGGCCCGACGCGCGCGACGACCGCGGCGTGGTGACCCGTGCCCATGACGTCCGACAGCGTGAGCAACGACGGCATCCGCGCGTCGCCTTCGGTGACGTCGATGGGGTAGAGCGTGCCATCAGCGAACGGGATGCGGAGCGCCTCGGCCTGCGCGCCGTTCATGCCGCGGTTGCCGACGAAGCCGACGTGCACGCACGCGGTCGGGAGACCTTCCTTGCAGAAGTCGCAGGTGCCGTCAGAGATGGCAAACGGCATCACGACGACTTGCCCCTTCTTCACGCGCTCGACGCCGCTCCCCACGTCTTCGACGAGGCCGATCGCCTCGTGGCCCATGCTTTGGCCGGTCTCGCTCTTTGGCATGTCGTTGTACGGCCAGAGATCGCTGCCGCAGATGCACGCCTGGACCACGCGCAGGATGGCGTCGGTCGGCTCGAGGATCGACGGGTCGGGTACGTTCTCGACCCGGACGTCCCCCGCGCCGTACATGATCGTCGCGCGCATGCCTCAGGTCCTCCCTCGCTCGGCGGGACCCTTCTGGGACGGCTGCGAACCGCTTCTCTTGATCTCCATGGTCGTGGCTCCTCGTTCACGGGACCTCGTTGCCTATGAAGAACATGCACATCGCAAATCGCACGCACCAGATGCTCTTCACGTGACGGCCTGTTGAGCTGCCGTTGACAGTGGAAGCCGACCTCAGCGCTTGACCCCGACCCCGCTCGACCTGCCGTTCACGTGGACGACCACGGGCGCACACACGCTGGCTGCAAGGTTCAGCAACGCGGGTCACACCGTGTCGGCGGAGATCACGTTCGATGGCACGGGCGATCTCGTGGGCTTCTTCTCACGCGACCGCCCACAGGACGTGGACCTCGGCGACCGCAACGTGCCGTGGTCCACGCCCATCTCCGGCTACCGCGACGTCGACGGCATCAGGATCGGCGCCCTCGGCGACGCGAACTGGGTCGATCCTTCCGGCGAGTGGACGTATGGAAGGTTCGTAACTCGTTCGATTGCGTACAACGTGGAGCTCTAACGCCGACGAGGCCCGGGCAAACCCACCACGCATCGGCGGCGTCGTGGCTCGCCTCCGGGAGGCAGCAACGCGAACTCGGGTCATTGCAAGTCCGTCGGCGACTCACGACAACATGGCGAACTCCTCGCACCCCCCAGCAACGCCTCGGTCTGGCAGAGGACGCCAACGCTGCAGCGGAAACCCGGTCAGATCCGCGTTTCCGTCGATGAGCATGGCGTCGGTGTATCCGCGCGCGCTCGCACGCACTTCGGCAAGCTCGGCATTGGCGTCCCAATCGAATCGCCGATGTACCGGAAGCCCGCCGCCGCGCAACCGCTCGCGCGCATCGCGGAGGAGACGCTCCCGAAGATGCTCGCGCCGGGCGAGAGTGGGTGGAAGGCGGCGGCCGCACGCCTCGCCGAACGCGTGAAGGGAGGCGACGGCCTCGACACCGCCGCCTCCCTCGTCGTGGGGTAGTCGCAATGCCGATCGGTGTGCGCCGAGACTGCTGAGAAAGCACAGCGGCGGGCTCCGTGAAGCACGCTATTGTGTTTGCGCATGCCCAGCACAAAACGACCTCAATCGTAGTTTCTGCTCCGAGCCGGCTGCCTCGCGCGAATCGAGAAAACATGGACTTAGGACTCAAGGGCAAAACCGCACTCATCACGGGCTCGACCGGCGGCATCGGGCTCGCCACCGCCGCGGCGCTCGCGCGCGAGGGGGCGCACGTCTTCGTCAACGGACGCACCTCTGAACGAGTGAAGCGCGCCAAAGACACTCTGCGCGAGAGGGTGCCCGGCGCGCGGGTGGACGCCGCCGTGGGAGACGTCGCGACTGCCGAGGGCGCGGCCTCCATCGTTCGCGCTGCGCCCGCCGTCGACATCCTGGTGAACAACGCCGGCATCTTCGAGCCCAAGGCCTTCGTCGAGATCACCGACGACGATTGGCGGCGCTTTTTCGAGACGAACGTGCTCGGTGGCGTCCGTCTCAGCCGAGCGTACTTTCCGCAGATGCTCGAGAGAGACTGGGGGCGGATCGTCTTCGTCTCGAGCGAGTCGGGCGTGCAGATCCCCGCCGAGATGATCCACTACGGCATGACGAAGACCGCCGAGCTAGCCGTCGCGCGCGGCCTCGCCGAGCTGACCACCGGAACCGGCGTGACCGTCAACTCCGTCCTTCCCGGCCCGACGCGCTCCGAAGGCGTAGACGCCTTCGTAAAGCAGACCGCCGCCGCGCGGGGCATCGATGCCGAAGCGGTGGAGCGAGATTTCTTCGTGAACGTACGCCCGTCGTCGCTTCTGAAGCGGTTCGCGACGGTGGACGAGGTCGCAAACATGATTGCGTACGTTTGCAGCGCCGCGGCGTCCGCGACGAATGGGGCAGCCCTTCGGGTGGATGGGGGAGTCGTGCGGGCAGTTCTGTAACAAGTTGGAGCAGGGCGGGGCAGTCACCGGCGTCACATTGAGACCCGCCGCGTAGCAAGGACTGCGCCGGGCGGCGGCCGCGCCTCGACATGGCTCGCCGATGACCGGTACAACGACGCCCGTTGAACCTCGGCTCAACTTCGTGACGCTCGTCGTCGCCGACCTCGACCGCGCGCGGCGCTTCTCGATCTCGAAATGGCTCTCCCAAGGGTGCAGACCGCCGTGGTCGTCGGGCTCGTGAAGGACATGCAGGCCGCGGTTCGAGCCGGCGACCTCTGACGAGCGCGCGGTCAGCGAACGCGAGCGATGCGACGCGCCTGTCCGCTTTGGACGCCTTAATGAACGTCGTCGATTCGCTGGACCGCAAGGTTGCACCGTCGGCGAGCGCCAGCGCTGCCGCCGCAAAGGGCCCCTAGCGACAGCCTGGCGCAATGGCATCGCGAAACCAAACCCCGCCTTGACCCTCACGTCTCCGTGACCGACTTGAGCTTCGCGAGGCCTTTGTCGAAGTCCTTGCGGACCATCCCGTCGAAGAAGAGCTTGCCCATAACCGCGAGGAGCACGTTCCGCGTCCCCGACATCGTCCAGGTCACGCACGTCCCGCTTCCTTCGGGTCGCAATGCGAAGACCACTTTGCTGTTCGCCTTGAACGGCTTCACGAAGTCGAGGTCGATCTCGATGCGGTCGGACGTCGCGCCCGTCACAAGCATCGACCCTTCACCGGACTTTTTTCCGACCCATGTGTACCGTGCTCCGACGCCTCTGTCCGCGCCGCTGTACGTACGTTTCATATCGTCATCGAGCTCTTCCCAGGGAGACCACTTCGTCCAGGCGTGAAGATCGGCGATGAGGGCGTGTATGGCTGCGGGCGGCGCGGCAATCGTGATTGACCGCGTGTTTTCGAATGAAGGCATCGCGACCACGATAGCCTGATTCCCCGTCGCTGCGGACGAAGGAGCGGCGCCTCCGGGACGCCCCTCGCCGGGTTTTCAGCCGGGACGAAAACGTGAGGCTCGCGCTGCGTTCCGCACTCGAAAGCTCGCTTCGCGGTCATGCTCGCGAGCACCGGGGGACTGATGCAAGATACGACGCAATGCCCACAAGGAAGAAGGCGCGCTGCGCGTGGTCGGGAGCGGATCCCCGTTACGTCGCGTACCACGACGAGGAGTGGGGCGTTCCCGTGCACGACGACCGCCTCCTCTTCGAGTTCCTCGTCCTCGAAGGCGCCCAGGCAGGACTGAGCTGGATTACCATCCTCCGCAAACGCGAAGCCTATCGGCGCGCGTTTGACCACTTCAATCCCGAGACCGTTGCGGACTACGACGCGCGCAAGGTCGCTTTGCTCCTGAACGACGCAGGGATCGTGCGCAACCGAGCCAAGATCCAATCCGCGGTCAAGAACGCCGGGGCGTTCCTAGCGGTGCAGCGCGAGTTCGGCAGCTTCGACGCGTACCAGTGGCGTTTCGTCGGCGGTTGCCCCCTTCGAAACCACTGGCCAACGACGAAGGACGTGCCGGCCCGCACGGCCGAGTCGGATGCGTTCAGCAAGGATCTGAAGCAGCGAGGCTTCAGCTTCGTCGGCTCGACGATCATGTATGCGCACATGCAAGCCGTGGGCATGGTCAACGACCACGTCGTCAGCTGCTTTCGGCACCGCGAAGTGGCGAAGCTCGGCCGAGCCCGGTGATCCCGCCGGGCCGACCGCGGGCGTATGGACGGCTCCGGTCGAGAGGAGCGACGGCGGGCACCGCGCATGCAGGTCCCTAGACCCATGCGCGTTCATCACCTCAACTGCATCTCTGCGTGCCCGCTTGGCGGTCTCCTGATGGATGGGTTCACGCACGATGCCCTGCGCGGCCGTCTGACGTCGCACTGCCTCTTGGTCGAGTGCTCGGCGGGGCTCGTGCTCGTCGATACCGGCTACGGCTTGCGCGACGTAGCCGATCCGCGTAGCCGCCTCGCACGCTTCTTCCTGTTCATGAACAAGCCCGAGCTGCGCGAGGAGATGACCGCGATACGGCAGATCCGCCGGCTCGGCTTCGATCCGCGCGATGTGCGGCACGTCGTGCTTTCGCACCTCGACTTCGACCACGCCGGCGGGCTCGACGACTTTCCGTGGGCGACGGTGCACATGCTCGGGCGCGAGCGCGCCGCGGCCGAGGCGCAGCGCACGACGCTAGACCGTCTGCGCTACCGCCCCGCACAGTGGCACACGCGTGCAATGTGGCGCACGTACGACGTCGAAGACGGTGACCGCTGGTTCGGATTCGACCGCGTGCGCGCGCTCGACGGCGCGCCGCCAGAGGTGCTGCTGGTCCCGCTGGTCGGCCACACGCTCGGACACGCGGGTGTCGCGGTCCAGGGAGAGGCCGGTCGCTGGCTCCTTTACGCGGCGGATGCCTACTTTTTTCACACGGAAATGGACGTCGAGCGGCCGCGCTGCACGCCCGGGCTGCGTTTCTACCAGACGCTCATGGAAAAGGATCGGAGGATGCGGCTCTTGAACCAGCGGCGGCTCCGTGAGCTTCGCCGCGAGCACGGGGATCAGGTCGAGCTCTTCTGTGCGCACGACGTCGTCGAGTTCGAGCGTGCATCGGGACGGTCGCACCTCGAACCGGCGAGCGCGCGCCCCGGTTCCATCCGAACGACCGAGCCGGCGCTCGGCCCCACGTGACACACCGCGTCCTAGGTTCACGATGGCCATGACATTCGAGATCGCAACGCACGTTAAAGCTCTGCGTGACGATGGGATCACCGCCGCCCGAGGCGCCTTCTCACGGGACTGGGCCGAGGCCATGCGCGAGGACATGATGACGGCGTTCTGGGAAGCGATCCAGAGGCCTGGCGGCGCTGTCGGGCGCGGCCCGCGGCGCTGGTACGTCGAGGTTCATCCGCAGGCCATTGGCGGCTTCGTCGATCTGGTCACGGCCCCATTCGTCACCAGCGTCGCCGAAGCGACCCTGGGACGCGACTACGAGATCGTGGAGCTCGGCTTCGACGTCCCGTTCGAGGGAGCGAAGTACCAGCCGTGGCACCGCGATTTCGCGTCGCCTCCGGAGACGTACGAAGAGCGGCGCCTGACGTCACTGGCCTTCAACCTTACGGGCGTCGACGTCACCGAAGACATGGGGCCCTTCGAGATCGCGCCCGGCACGCAGTACGACGCCGGGCGCGCGTGGAAGCAACATATGTTTCCGCCCGTCGATGAGTGGCCGCGCTTTGCCGCGCGCGGTGTTCGCAAGTTCCCGCGCATGGGCGACATCTCGGCGCGCAGCGCGCTCACGATCCACCGAGGTACGGCGCATCTGTCGCCGATTCCCCGCCCCGTGCTCGTTCTCGGCGTCGACTCCCCTGGCGCCGGTCACTCCGCGCTCCACGATATGATGGTCACGAAGGACTACTACGACGCGCTTCCGGCGGAGGTGCGGAAGCACCTCGTCTGTCGAGTCGTCGATCAGCTCGTGCCTATCACCCAGAAGCACGACATCGACGGTCTCGTGCTCGGCGTCGAGCGGCCGCAAGCCGGCGCCGCGCGGTAGCTCGATACGAGCACGGTGGCGGACGACGACGCCGCGCCCGGCTTGCTCGAGCGCGAAGTGCCGGAGGTTCGAAAGGCCGCGATCGCGCGCCGCGCGGCTTCAGATTCGCGCCGAGCGGAACGGCGAGAACACCGCGCCGGTCGGATCCTGGACGACCGAAAACCGACCCACCTTCGGGATTTCCATTGCGGGCATCAGCACGTTGCCCCCGAGCGACGTGACCTTCGTCGTGATCGCGTCTACGTCGGAGACGGCGACGTAGGCGAGCCAATGCGGAGGCACGTTGGGCCCGCCCATGTGCGACGTCATTCCGCCTATTTCCTTGTTCGCGTGCTTCCAGTGCCAATACGCATCGCCACCGTCCGCTTCGCCCTTGCCGGTCCATCCAAACAAGCCGCCATAGAACGTCTTCGCGGCCCCCGTGTCCTTCGTGTGGAGCTCGTTCCAGCAAAACGTACCCGGGCGCTCGGGTCCGTCGTAGGGAGGCCGTTGCGCGCCCGTACCGAGCGGCTGGAGGATCCCGAACGCCGCCCCTTGCGGGTCCGACGCGCATGCGAAGCGCAACATGTCGGGGACCGTCATAGGAGGCACCATGATCTTCCCTCCGAGCTCCGCGACCTTTCGCGCGGCCGAGTCCGCGTCATCGACTGCGACGTAAACGAGCCACCCCGACGGCACGCCCGCTGGCGCTACCATCGCGCCGCCGACCATCGTCTCGCCGACAGAGAACATTCGGTACGTGCCCCCCGCCGGGGTCGGGTTGTCGCCGAACGTCCAACCGAGCAGCTCCCCATAGAACTTCGTCGCTGCGGTGAGATCCGTCGTCACCAACTCGTGCCAGCAGAATCGTCCCGTGCTCGGATTCGCCATGAATATCTCTCTTTCGATGGGTCGAGCGTCGTCGTAGCCCGGAGGCGTGCCTCCGTCGACGGGCTCGCTTTGGAAGACGCGTGATGGGCCTGCGCATTGGACTTAACTCGAGCCGCATCGCCGCTCATACTGCCGAACCGTCCGGAGCAGGCGCGCGCTTTGCGTATGCGCACACCGGAGGTCGACATGGTGGAAAACAAGATGGCAAGAGGGCTGGCGTGGTTCGGCATCGGGCTCGGCATTGCCGAGATCGTCGCGGGCGGGCGCCTGGCGAGCTCCATGGGCGTTTCGGGAAAGGACCGGGTCGTGCGCCTGTGTGGAATGCGCGAGATCGCGAACGGAGCGGGGATTCTCCTGCAGTCGCGGCGTCGTCGCACCGGCCGCTGGATGTGGGGCCGGGTCTTAGGGGACGTGCTCGACCTTGCGTTGGTCGGCAAGGCCCTGGCC
>JALYHV010000114.1 GCA_030776205.1 Myxococcota bacterium
ACCCCGGGCGCGGGCCGCGTTGTCGACGCTAAAGAGCGCCTCAAAATCGGCGCACTGCTTGCGGTCCATGGGAGAATCTTTGTGCGCATCGCCGGCGGCGGAGAGCGAGGGTTTCTCGGGGAGCCGACCTCCCGCCACGGCGACAATCGCGGCTATAGCCCGCCTGCAAGTTTCGCCATCGGCTAGCGCGCTTGAAGGCGCTGTGGACATGCGCGGTGCGGGCCCGGGCAGTTTGGGTGCCTTCTCGGGGGTCGGCCCATACGCCTTGCCGGGACCAACGCCGTGCTCGAGCGTCTCTCGCGGCAGCACGTCCACGGTGCGCCTATCGGCTCTGACGAGCGGCAGGGAGTTAGATACTCGTTTCGTGCACACAATGCACACGCCGGCGCACCGCTCGATCACGCGGGGTTTACCCAGCCTCCCGGCGGCGCGAGCGTGTCGCTCTCGCTCGGTCCCCACGAGCCTGGCTCATATGGCCTGGGCGGCAGGGGGTGCCGCAGCACCTGATCCACGACGCGCCACGAGTGCTCCGCCTCCCGCTGGCCTGCGAAGAAAGCAGGCAGTCCCATCATCGCGTCGCCCAGAAGGCGCTCGTAGGGCTTCAGCTCGTCGCGACCGGAGCGGTGCACCGCGAGCTGCGTGGCTTCGCCCACCATCGCCTCGCCTGCCTTCTTCACGTTGACCGCCAGCGAAATGCCCGCGTCCGGTCCAAGGCGGAAGCGCAGCTGGTTCTTCGCGTGAGGGCCGCGCTCGTCGAAGACGGCCGGGCGTGGTGTTTTCCATGTGACGACGACCTCGGTGGCCGTCACGGCGAGCGACTTGCCGGCGCGCAGAAAGAACGGAACACCTTGCCAGCGCGGCCCGGAGAGCGTGAGGCGGAGCGCGGCGAACGTCTCGGTCGTCGAGCCTTTTTTCACGCCTTCTTCGTTCGCGTAGCCACGAAACTGCCCGCGCACGACCTCCTGGGGCGAGACGGGGTTCACCTCGGCGAGGATCTCGCAGCGCTTTCTTCGGAGAGCCTCGTGCCCGCCCTCCTCGGGGAGATCGAGCGTGAGGCAGGCCACGACCTCGAGGAGATGGTTCTGCATGACGTCGCGAATGGCGCCGACACCGTCGTAAAACCCCGCGCGCCCTTTGACGCCGAACGTCTCGGCCATCGTGATCTGCACGCTCTCGATGTGCTCGGCGTCGAAGCCTGCTTCGAAGAGAGGGTTGGCCGCGCGAAAGTACACGATGTTCTCGACCGTCTCCTTGCCGAGGTAGTGATCGATCCGGAAGATCGCCTCCTCGGGAAACGACGCGTGGAGCGCCTCGCTGAGGGCCTTCGCCGACGGCGCGTCGTGCCCGAAGGGCTTCTCGAGCACGAGCCGGGCGCCCTTGGCGAGGCCAACCGCGGCGAGGTCCGCGGCCACCTTTTCGAAGACATCGGGTGGGAGGGCGACGTAGTGGAGCGGGTGCTTGGCGGCGCCCAGCGCGTCGCGAATGCGGGTGAAGGACCCTGGATCGTCGTAATCCACTTGCGCGTACGCGAGCTTTCGTGACAGCGCCTCGAAGGCGGGGCCATCCACACCGCCGCCCGCCTCGAGGCTCTCCTTCACGCGCTGGAGGAGCGCCGGCTTGTCGATGGGCTTTCTTCCGACCGCCACGATCGGCATGTCCAACCGGCCGCGCTTCAGCAGGCCCTGCAGCGCGGGAAAGATTTGCTTGAAGGCGAGGTCGCCCGTGGCGCCGAAAAAGACGAGTCCGTCGGAGTGTTCGCGGTTCACGCGCGGAGGCTAACGTGACCCGCACGCGACGCGCTACGCTTCTCGTCGCGCCGCGCGCGAATCACCGGAGCGCCGTTCGCGTCCAACGAACCATCGCCGTCCGAGGAGAACCAGGAATGCCGCTCGACTCGTACCGGACCATCGGTCACTCAGGTCTGCGCGTAAGCCCCTTCTGCCTCGGCGGCATGACCTTCGGCGAGGACCTCGGATGGGGCTCCAGCGTGGAGGACTCGGAGGCGATCCTCTCGCGCTACCTGCAGCAGGGAGGCAACTTCATCGACACGGCCAACATCTACACGCGCGGTCACTCCGAGAAGATCATCGGCGACTATTTTGCGAAACGAAAAGGCCAGCGCGATCGCGTTGTGATCGCGACCAAGTTCTTCAGCAACTTCTTCGCCGGCGACCCCAATGGCGGGGGCGCGAGCCGCAAGGCGATCGTGGCCCAATGCGACGAGTCCCTCCGCCGTTTGAAGACCGATTACATCGATTTGTATTACCTGCACAACTGGGACCGATTCACGCCGGTGGAAGAGACGATGAGCGCGCTCAACGACCTCGTACGGGCGGGCAAGGTCCGTTACCTCGGCTTCTCCGACGCGCCCGCGTGGAAGGTAGCCGAGGCGCAGCTCATCGCGCGCTTCCGCGGGTGGGCGCCGCTCGTCGCGCTCCAGATCGAGTACTCGCTGATGGAGCGCACGGTCGAAGGAGAGCTCATTCCGATGGCGATGGAGCTCGGCCTCGGCGTGTCGCCCTGGAGCCCCCTCAAGATGGGCGCGCTCACGGGAAAGTACACCCGCCAGAACCGCGAGAAGATGCAGGGCCACAGGGCGGCATTCGTCGGAGAGCTTACGGACAAGCACTATGCCATCATCGACGCGCTCCAGCAGATCGCGTCGGAGCTCGGGAGCCACGTGGCGACCGTCGCGCTCGCGTGGGTGCAGAGCCGGCCGGGTGTTGTCTCCACCGTCATCGGCGCGCGGACGCTCGAGCACCTCGACGCAAACGTGAAGGCGCTCGACCTGACGCTGACGCCGGAGCGGATCGCGGCGCTCGACGAGCTCTCCAGGCCGGTCCTCAATTTCCCGGCGGCGTTCAACGCCGAGCGGTCGCCGAGCTTCGCGCACGCGGGGGCGACGGTGAACGGCGTTGCGAGCAAGCTCCTGCCCAACGTGCCGACGGACGACAGCCAGCGTTACTAGGTCTGCGCAGGGTCGGCGCGTCCGCGGGGCGCCGCTCCGGGTAACGCCCGGGCCCAAGCCGGCGCGACTCCGACGACGCGGGCGAGCGGTACTCCTAGGCGTGCGGACTGGCGGAGCTGGCGGTGGCGCCACAGCGTATAGAGGACGGGGAGGACCTCGAGCGTGAGAAAAGCGCTCGTCGCAAGGCCGCCGATCATCGGCGCCGCCACGCGCCGCATGATCTCGGCGCCGGCGCCATCGGCCCAGAGGAGAGGCAAGAGGCCCGCGGCCATGGTGGTCACTGTCATGAGCTTGGGACGCAGCCGTTGCACCGAGCCTTCGCTGTGCGCGGCCACGATGTCGTCGCGGGTCTGGACGCGTCCTTCGCGCACCCGGCGATGAAAGCTCTGGTCGATGTAGACCACCATCACGACGCCGGTCTGCATCGCCATGCCCACCGTGGAGAGGAGGCCCACCCAAACGGGGGCGGAGAGGGGGTAACCGAGCGCGTACAGCGTCCACAGGCTGCCGACCAGGGCGAAGGGCACGGACGTGAGGACGAGGAGCGCTTCGGTCAGGCTCCGGAACTGGAGAAAGAGCAGGCCGAGCATCGAGACGGCGACGAGCGGAAGGATCCAGCGCAGGCGCCGCGCGCCGGCAGCGAAAAGGTCGTACTGGCCGGCCCATTCGATGCGCTCGCCATCGCGGAGCGCAAGGGCGTTCGAGGCGATCGCGTCATCGAGCAGGCGCTTCGCGCGCTCGACGTACCCGACGGGATCGGCGTCCGGCGCAAGGTCGACGTAAACGGTCGCGACCAGGTGGCCGCCTTCGGTGCGCACCATCGCCGGCCTCGTGACGTAGGCGGCCCGCCCGAGCAAGGCGAGAGGCACCGGTTGGCCCGTGTGGTCGGCGCCTGCGCGGACGAGGACGTCGCGGAGCTGATCGGCGCGGCCTCGGACGTCGACGTCGGCGAGCAGCCGCACGCGGACGGTTCGGCCGTCGAGCGTCATCTCCCCGAGCTCACCGCCCGAGAGGACCAGATCGGCGGTGGACCGCACGAGCGCAGGATCGACGTGGTGGCGTGCCATCGCGTCGGGGTCCGG
>JALYHV010000115.1 GCA_030776205.1 Myxococcota bacterium
GCGTAGCGGGCGTCGGCGGGCGGAGCGCGCGTCCCGCGGTCCCTAGCTTATCGAGGCCGTACGCTGCCGGATCGCTTCAGGCGGGCTCGCCGACCATGCTCTGCCGCTGGCCCCAGTCACTCGGCCGTGCGGAGGTCGGCGGGCGTATCGCGCGCGGACCTCACTTCTTCTCGATGACCTGCACCTCCGCCTCGATCTCTACCTTGTCGCTGACGAGGACCCCTCCGGTCTCCAGCGCCTGGTTCCACTTCAAACCCCACTCGCTGCGGTTGATCGCTGCCTTTGCATTGAATCCGTACCGCTGGTTGCCCCAGGGATCGGTTCCCTTGCCCGTTGAATGCACGTCCACCGTGGTCTCCTTCGTCACGTCGCGAAGAGTGAGATCGCCCACAATTTTGTACGCGCCTTCCCCAGCACTCTCGACGCGCTTCGCTTTAAACGTGATCTTCGGAAACCTCTCCGAGCTGAAGAAGTCATCCGACCGGAGATGCGCGTCGCGTTTCTCGTCGCCCGTGTCGATGCTCGCGGTTTCGATGTCGACCTGAACGGCGGTCTTCGTCGGATTGCTTGGTTCGTGGTCGAGCGTGGCGCTCCACGATTTGAAGACGCCGCGGACCTTGGCGAACATCATGTGGCGGACGCTGAAGGCGATCTCGGAGTGGCTGGTGTCGACGATCATCGTGGTCATGGGGTATCTCCTCGGGAACACGGTAGGGCTGGCCGGGGCGTCACGGAATCGAGGAAAAATCGATGTCCATCATCTGCGCTGCCGATGACGCCCGCGCGAACCGGTGTCGACATGCCGCGCCGCCTTCGCGCCAGAGGCCACCGCCCCTTCGGCTAGAGTCGGTTGGGCGACCCCGGCCTCCCGAGCGCAAAGCGCTCCGAGCTGGGTCAGTAGCCACCGATGGGCGGGGCCGAGAGTTTTGCCGCTTTTGTAGATGGCCGACAACGAGAGTCTGTGCTCGTCTGCACCCCACGCCGCCGGACGTATCTCGACGAGCTTGGCCGACCGGAGATCGTCGCGCACGAGGTGCTCGGGCATGTTTCCCCAGCCGAGACCGGCGCAGAGCATCATGTGCTTCGTGTGCAGATCCGCGACGCGCCAGGTCCGTGGCGAAAGAACGCCCTGATCCGCGGTCGCGACGCCCGACCCTTCCGATAGGACTATCTGGATCGCGCCCGCGAAGCTCTCGCTCGGCAGGGGACCGGGGTGCGCGGCGAGCGGGTGGCGAGGGCTGACAACGGGGACCAGGCGGATGGGCGCGAGCGCCTGCCGTTCGAGGCCCGGGGCGATACCGGCAGGGCTCGCCACGCCCAGCGTGGCGGAGCCGTCGAGGACACGCGCCGAGACGGCAGACAGGACTTGCGTGTCGATGCGCAGATCGATGTCGGGAAACTGTGCCAGGAACGCCTTGCAGCATTCGAGCAGCGCATCGAGTGGAAAAAAGGCGTCGAGACAGAGCGATACCGAAGGCTCGAGCCCCGACGTCATTCCCTCCGCAAGGCGCTTTAGGCCGTCGACCTCGCCGAGCACGCGCCGCGCCGAGCCGAGCACTGCCTGACCCTGCGGCGTGAGCTTCGCCACCTTCGTCGCGCGGTCCCACATGGGCACGCCGAGCTGCGACTCCAGGTTGGCCATCGATGTGCTGATCGCCGATTGCACGCGCTTCAGCTTCCTCGCCGCAGCCGAGAAGCTCCCCTCCTCGACGACCGCGACGAACGCGCGAAGCTGGTCCAGCGTCACGGGGTCGTACACGCGCGCGACCATCTCACCCTGCGATGAGAATCGTCAATCGATTGCCTATTCCTCCCGGCGGTGCGGCGACGCATCATCGGCCGTGATCGCCAACAGCGGAGCATGCCCATGATCAGCATTCGACCGGCAGGGGAACGTGGACACGCCGCCCACGGGTGGCTCGACTCCCGCCACACCTTTTCGTTTGCCGACTACTACGATCCGGACCACATGGGCTTTCGCTCCCTGCGCGTCATCAACGAAGATCGCGTCGAGCCCGCGCGCGGCTTCGGCAGCCATCCCCATCGGGAGATGGAGATCCTCTCCTACGTCCTCGAGGGCGGCCTCCAGCACCGCGACTCGATGGGGACGGGTTCGGTCATCCGCCCTGGAGACGTGCAGCGCATGAGCGCCGGCACCGGGGTCACGCACAGTGAGCAAAACGCCTCTACGAGCGAGCCGGTGCATTTTCTCCAGATCTGGCTTCTGCCAAACCACCATGGGATCCAGCCGAGCTACGAGCAGAAGACATTTCCCGCAGCCGACAAACGCGGTCGGTTCCGCGTCGTCGCGTCGCCCACCGGAGCGGACGGCAGCCTGACCGTCCACGCCGACGCCGTCCTCCGCGTCGGTCTCTTTGACGCGGGTGAGACCGCCGAGCTTCGCCTCGAGTCGGGCCGGCACGCGTGGGTGCAGGTGGCCCGCGGCAAGGTGCGCGTCAACGGCACCGACCTCACGGCCGGCGACGGAGCCGCGCTGTCGGACGAGGTCATTCTGCGCGTCGAAGGGGTCGACACGGGCGAAGTGCTGGTTTTCGATTTGGCCTGAAGTAAAGCCGCCGGTTCGTCGCAGGTGACGTTGTCGGGGCTCGTCGCGATACTGCATGGCGGGCCTAGCGTGTCGGTATGGCCCACGCGCCACCGAGAGTTCGCCGCCATAGGGCGCGCCGGCCGCTGCCGGCAACGACGACGGTCTAATCGAGGCAGGTCCTCGGCCCGACGCCGACCGCCGGTGCCAAGGTTTGGCAGCGCGGGTCCGCGGCGGCAAGACCACCGAGGTTACGCGTCGCGTTCGTTTGGCTGCCTTCCTGACGGCGTTCTTCAGCGCGAGCAAAACGTTGAAGGTCCGCGAGGCGCAGCGCCGGTATATGCGCACAGATCGCGTCATTCGCGTCGCCCAAAGGCACGCTCGACTGCATAGCCGCCTTCGGGCGCAAGGGCTTTCGGCCAGACCCGAAGCCCGACGTTCATGGTAAGTTCTATGCATGGATCGGCACGATTCCCGGCATAGCAAGGAGCGAGAGGACACGGACGCGCGCCTGCTTGCCGAACGGGCGAAGACGGACGACGAGCTCGAGAAGAGCCGGAGATCGCTCAAAGAGGACGAGAACCGCGTAGTCGAAGTAGCCCGCGAACGGGCCGAAGAGACTCTAGTCGCGGCGCGTCGATTGGCGGATCGCGATCTGCTGACCGAAGGGCCGGACACCGGCCGCGACGATGAAGTCGCTCGTCAACGGGCGGTCGCCGACAAGGCGCTTGCGGAGGAGCGCGCTGCCGCCGACGACCGCCTTCGGGTCGAGCGCGAGCAGCACGCGCGAGCGCTATCGGCGCTCCTTGCCCTCGAACGCGACGCGACCGATGACGGCCTACAGCTCGAACGCGCTCGCGCGGACGAAATAGTCGCAACCCGGGACGAGTTTCTCGGAATGGTCAGCCACGATCTGCGGAACATATTGGGCAACATCGCCATGGGTGCTGCAACTCTCGCGAATTCGGCGTCCGCTGGCGGTCTCTCGCACCCGGCGACGATCGCGATCACGGAGCGCATTCAGCGCGGCACCGCCCGGATGAATCGTCTCGTCGGCGACCTGCTCGATGTCGTGGCTCTCGAGGCGGGCGCGCTCCACATCAACCGACGGCCGCACGACGCGGGCGAGACCGGGAAAGAGGCGGTGGAGGCGTATCAGGCGTCGTTCGCCGCGCAAGGGATCGCGCTACAGGCCGAGACCCCGGCCCGCTCGATCGTCGCGGAGTTCGATCACGATCGCATCCTTCAGGTCTTGGCCAATCTCCTCAGCAACGCGCTCAAGTTCACGAAACGAGGCGGTGCTGTGACGCTCTCGCTCGTGGCCAGCGGTCCCGACGTGCAGTTCGCGGTGACGGATACGGGTGTAGGCATTCCCGCTGACCAGGCGACCGCGATATTCGAGCGCTTTGGCCAGGTCCGGCGGGACCGGCGTGGTCACGGGCTGGGGCTTTACATCTCCAAGTGCATCGTCGAGGCGCACGGCGGAAAAATCTGGGCGGATAGCTCCCGCGCGGGCGGTGCCACGCTCCGTTTCACTCTCCCGAGCGAGAGCGCCCCCGCGTAGGCGCAGGACCGACCGCTCGTGGAAGTGCGAGCCATTCGAGACGAGATAACGCGTCGAGTGCGTCAGCTCGTTATCGAGCGCGGATGGGCCCGTGGAAGTTGAAAGCGGTCCACTTCGGGTCAACGATCGCCAACGACCTGGCCCGTTGTCGCTGCGCCGGGAGCGACGAGGGGCGGCAGCGAGTCGGCCACCGTCCCCGGCGCTGCCCCCACGAAAGCCAGGACGTCGGCGTCCGCGCGTCCGGCGAGCGGGTGTCCCGCGTCGTGCAAGCAGCGCCGTCGCGCGACCAAGAAGGGCAGAGCCCAGCGAGGACGGTCGAGGTCCTTTCCTAGCGCACGGACACACACGGCCGGATCCCCGAGCCGAAATGCGAGCTTCTGCGCGGCCTGCACGCGTGCGTCCTCGGCCTCGGAAACGGCAAGCGGGCCGGAGAGCAACGCCAGCACGGACGGGCGCACCAGATCCCGATCGCCAGTGGCCACTGCCTCGAGCAACTCGATCGTCTGCGCCGCCGTTTGGCAAAGGGGGAGTGCGACCCTTCGCAGGTGATCGAGTCCCTCGATCGCGGCGTCCATGGCTCGCTTCCCATGGCCGAGGC
>JALYHV010000116.1 GCA_030776205.1 Myxococcota bacterium
CGGCGGAGCGGCGCGAACCCGTGCTGCACGAGATACCGCGCGGTCACGCCATTGGCCGCGATCATGAAATCCTCGATGAGCTCCTTCGCTCGGTTGGATTGCTCGGGTCGCAGGTCGGAGAGCACCCCATTTTCGAACACGGGCTGCGCGTCCGGTGTCTCGAGGCTCAACGCCCCATGCTGAAAACGGAGGGCGCGCATTGCGGTGGCCACTCGGTCTTGAATCCGCAGCTGCTCGTCCATGCCGCGCACCGCCGCGAGGGGCGGCGGTGGCGAGGCCGAGCCGTCGAGCCACGCGGCAACCGAGTCGTACGCGAGCTTCGAACGGTTGATGACCGTGGCGCGGTACACGTCCGATCCAGCCACAGTTCCGTCCGCGCGGATGACCATTTCCACCACGATCGCAAGCCGCTCCTCATCCTGCACGAGTGACGTGAGATCCGTGGAGAGCCGCTCCGGAAGCATGGGGAAGATCCGCGCCGTGGTGTAGACGGACGTGGTGTTGACGCGAGCGTGCTCGTCGACGGCCGAGCGCTGCCGAACGGATGCGTCCACGTCCGCGATCGCCACGAAGATCTTCGTGGTCCCGTCGGGCTGGGGCTCCGCGACCGAGAGCTGGTCGAGATCGCGGGAGGAGTCATTGTCGATCGAGGCCCACAGGCGATCGCGAAGATCTCGGACGGCCGGGAGCGGTCCTGCCTTCCCGGTCGGGGGCGCGCCGAGAGCCGCCACCTCGGCCAGCGCGGCGGCGGAAAAGTCAGGCAAAAAACCCCGCTGCACCATCGCCCTGCGCGCAATCGCGTCGAGGTCGTTCATTCTTGCGATCCGATCCGGACTGCCATCGGCTCGGTATACGCGCATCCACGTCATTCTCCGAGGCCGGGCGACGGCCTCTTTCGTTGTCATCCGTACTCAACGGCATGATAATCGCCGAACTCATGCGTAATCCGTGCGGGAGGGCGTTCGTCGGCCTGTCGGGCTCGCTCTTGGTGACGGCAGTGCTCACGGCAGCAGCCCCCGTATCCGCCCAGGCTGACGCCGACCGAGCGACGGCGCGCGCTCTCGGGCTGGAGGGCTCGCAGGCGCTCGATGGCCATGACTATGCGACGGCCGAAGACCGTTTTCGCCGGGCTGACCGGTTGGTGCACGCGCCGACGCTCGTGCTCGGAATGGCGCGGGCGCTCGCGGCGGAAGGAAAGCTGGTGGAGGCCACCGAGGCGTACAAGCGCATTGTTCGCGAGGGCGTTAGCCCTGCGGCGCCCGAGCCGTTCAAGCGAGCGCTCCGCGACGCGAGCAAAGAGGCCGACGAGATTGTTCCGAGGCTTGGGACGGTGACCATCCTCGTGAAGGGCGATGACGGGCGCGAGGTGGCGAATGCCACGGCGCTGCTCGACGGAACCCCGCTGAACAGCGCCTCGCTGGGGGTCCGCCGCGTCGTCGATCCCGGCCGGCACACCCTGAAGGTGATCGCCGAGGGATTCACGGCGACCGAGGTCCGTTTTCTCGTTCCCGAGGGCGGCAGTCTGAACCAGCCGGTGACATTGGCGCGCGAGCCGAGCCGAGGTCTGGAGCCGTCGCGGGCCACAAACGCGAGCCCCGACACGCGCGTGACGACGACGGGCGGAACGCCGCCGGAGCCACCGTTTTTGTCACCCGAGACCGCGCGGTCGCCTCTGCCGTGGGTCGCCTTCGGCCTTGGCGGCGCGGGGCTGGTCGTCGGAGCCGTCGCGGGCATTGCGGCCGTCGGCCAGAGTGCAAGCCTCGCGAGCGCGTGTCCGGCCCACCTTTGCACGCCGGACAAGCGAAGCGATCGCGACGACTACTACACGATGACGACGGTCGCGAACGTCGGCTTCGCTGCGGCAGGAGCCGGAGTGGCGGTGGGCGTCGTCCTCCTACTCACGCAATCTGGGCGGCATGCGGAGCGAAGCCGAGGCGGGACGCATGGCGCCGCCGCAGGGCTGCGGCTCACCCCCGTGCTCGGGCCCGCCTCGATCGGCGCCGTGGGACAGTTCTGACATACTGAGAGTCGACGCGGGGCCGCAGCCTCGCTATACGGGCGAGCCGTCGGCGCGCCATGATCGAAGCCCTCGTCCTCCGCCGCGTCCGCGCGATCGACCCGGCGGGAGCGTTGGACGCCGAGGTGGACGTCGTCGTCGAACACGGGCAGATCACGCGCGTCGGGCGCGACGCGGCGGACGGGCTGCGCGACGTGGACGGCGCACGGGTCCGGGTCGTGGAGCGCGCCGGTGCCTGGGTGTTGCCCGGGCTCGTGGATCTCCACGCGCATCTCCGGGAGCCGGGGTTCGAGTCGAAGGAAGACGTCGCGAGCGGCCTGCGCGCCGCGGCGGCGGGCGGATTCGTCGACGTCTGCTGCATGCCGAACACGCGTCCCGTCAACGACTCACGCGTCGTCACCGAGATGCTGGTTGGCAAGGCGCGCGCGCTCGGCACGGTTCGCCTGCACCCGATCGGCGCCATCACCGTCGGACAGAGGGGCGAGCAGCTGACGGAGATGGCGGATTTGAAAGACGCAGGCGCCATCGCCGTGAGCGACGACGGTCGCTGCGTCACGAACAGCCATGTCATGCGCCGCGCGCTCGAGTACGCGACCACGTTCGGCATGCCGGTCATCCAACACGCGGAGGACCACGCGCTGACCGATGGAGCCCAAATGCACGAGGGCACCATCGCGACCCGTCTCGGGCTTCGTGGCTGGCCCCGCGTCGCCGAAGACATCATCGTCGCGCGCGACGTCCTTCTCGCGGAGTACGTCGGCGCGCGGTACCACGTCGCGCACGTGTCGACGATGGGGGCAGTACGCATCCTCCGCGAGGCCAAGGCGCGCGGCATCGCCGTGACGGCCGAGGTGACGCCGCATCATTTGCTGCTGAACCATGAGGCGCTGCTCGGCTACGACACCGCCTGCAAAGTGAATCCTCCGTTACGCGAACCGGAGGACGTTGAGGCTCTCCGCTGTGCGCTCGCGGACGGGACGATCGATTGCGTCGCCACCGACCACGCGCCCCATGGGTGGCTCGACAAGCACGTGGAGCTCGCGGACGCGGCGCCTGGCATGATCGGCCTCGAGCTCTGCCTTCCCCTGCTCCTCGGGCTCGTGCGAGCTGGCGCGCTCCCGCTCGCACGCCTGGTCGACGCGCTCACGAGGGCCCCGTCGCGCGTGGCGGGCATCGAATGCGCACGGATTCGCGCAGGCGCTCGCGCAGACCTCGTCGTCGTCGATCCGCGCACGCGCTGGACGGTGGACCCGGCGCGGTTCATGAGCAAAAGCCACAACACACCCTTCGTGGGGCAAACCGTGGAGGGCCGCGTCGCAATGACCATCTGCGGAGGCCGCATAGTGTACGAATCGGAGTCAACGTGAGCGATCCGACCAAGCAAGAACGCGCATGGCTCGTGCTGGCAGACGGGACGGCGTTCGAAGGGCGGCCCTTCGGGGCGCGGGGCACGACCACCGGTGAAGCGGTGTTCACGACGGCCATGACCGGCTACCAGGAGGTGCTGACGGACCCTTCCTATCATGGACAGATCGTCACCATGACCGCGCCCGAAATAGGCAACGTCGGCGTGAACGGTGAAGACACGGAGTCCGTCGTCGAACGGCCCTCCGCGTCCGGATTCGTCGTGCGCGAAGCGAGCCCCATCGTCTCGAGCTGGCGGGCCAGCGAATCCCTAGATGCGTATCTGGCTCGACACGGCGTCGTGGGAATCTCCGAAGTGGACACTCGCCGCCTCACCCGTCACCTGCGCGACCACGGCTCCCAGAACGCTGCGATTGGCGTCGATTCGGTCGAGTCGCTGGTGCGGGCTGCGCGCATGGCGCCGGACATGAATGGGCTCGATCTCGTTCGCGCGGTCTCGCCCAAGGCGCCGTACGCGTGGAACGAAGGTCGCGGCGCGTGGGGGACGTTCCCGGCACGTCCGGCCGAGCACCACGTCGTCGTGTTCGATTTTGGCGTCAAGCGCAACATCCTCCGTTCCCTCGTCGATTCAGGCTGTCGGCTCAGCGTCGTGCCGGCCACCACCACTGCGCGGGAGGCCCTCGCCATGAATCCGGACGGTATCTTTCTCGCGAACGGCCCAGGCGATCCAGCGGCGGTCACGTACGCGGTCGACACCGTTCGCGCGCTGCTCGGAAAGAAGCCTCTCTTCGGGATCTGCCTCGGCCACCAGCTGCTGGCGCTGGCGCTGGGGGCGAGGACGTACAAGCTCAAGTTCGGTCACCGCGGGACCAACCAGCCGGTGAAAGACCTGGCCAGCGGCAAGGTGGAGATCACGACGCAAAACCACGGCTTTTGCGTCAATCTGGCGACGCTTCCGCCGGGCGTCTCCTCCACCCACGTGCACTTGAACGACGGCACGTCCGAGGGACTCGCAGCCCCCGGAGAAAGGGCCTTCAGCGTCCAATATCACCCGGAGGCCGCAGCAGGCCCGCACGACGCGCTTTACCTCTTCGATCGGTTCACTGCGGCGATGCGCGACCTCTGCTGAGAGCGACCGCTGCACAGGCCCGGCCTCCGCTATCGGACAGCCCACGGGCCGCGTGCTACACCGCGCCACTCCGCGATGCGCACAATCCACCTCGTCAGCCTCGGCTGCGTAAAAAACCGAGTCGATTCGGAGGTCATGCTCGGCGTCGCCGATGCGCAAGGCTGGCGCATCGTCGAGCAGCCCGACGAGGCGGAGGTCATTGTCGTCAATACCTGCGGATTCATCGGCGAGGCCAAGAAGGAATCGATCGACACGATCCTCGAGCTGGCCGAGTACAAGAAGGTCGGCGCCTGCAAAACACTCGTCGTCGCCGGCTGCCTATCGCAGCGCTACCCTGGAGAACTCGCCGCGCAGATGCCCGAGGTGGACCATTTCCTCGGGTCGAGCGACATGATGAAGCTCGCCACGGTGTTGGCCGGCGGCGCCGAGCGGATGCTCGTCGGCAGCCCGGCCGAGTGGATCGTGCGCGCGAGCGACCCCCGTGTCGTCACCCAGTCGCGCGCGAGCGCATGGCTGAAAATCGCCGAAGGGTGCAACCGGACATGCGCGTTCTGTGTCATCCCTTCCATTCGTGGCAAGCAGCGGTCGCGCAGCGTGGATGACGTCGTCGCCGAGGCGGAGCGTCTGGTCGCCGGAGGAGCTATCGAGCTGAACCTCGTCTCGCAGGACACCATCGCCTACGGCCGCGACCTCCCCCGGCAGGATCGCCTCCCGCTGGCGGAGCTCGTGCGCCGCGTCGCCGACGTGAAGGGTGTTCGCTGGGTGCGGCTTTTCTATCTTTATCCGGAGGCGATGGATGATGCGCTGGTCGAGCTTCTCGCCGGTCACACGCGCGTCGTGCCGTACGTCGACATGCCACTGCAACACGCTGCCGACACGATGCTCGCGCGAATGCGCCGTGGGCACGGAAAGGACCGCCAGAAGCGAGTCGTCGAACGCCTCCGGACGGCCATCCCCGGCTTGACGTTTCGCACGGCGTTCATCGTGGGACACCCGGGCGAGACGCAGCAAGACTTCGACGAGCTGCTCGCGTTCGTCGAGTGGGCGCGCTTCGAGCATGCGGTCGTCTTTCGCTACTCCGACGAGGAGAGCTGCGCGGCCCATGCGATGGGCGACAAGGTGTCGCCGCTGGTCGCAATGAATCGGGCGCGCAAGCTCGTTGCGGCGCAGCGGCGAATTGCGCGCGAGAAGAACCGCGCGCTCATTGGGCGCGAGCTCGAAGTGCTCGTGGAGGGCGCGAGCGAAGAGCACGAGCTCGTGATGATGGGCCGTCACGCCGGCCAGGCTCCCGAGATCGACGGGGCCGTTTACTTGTCCGAAGGCGAAGCACACGCGGGCCAGATGCGACGAGTGCGCGTCGTGCAAGCGAGTGACTGGGACCTCGTCGGCGAGCTCGTCGACGCGCCGCCGCACGTTCCGCCGCAGCGCGTTGCCCTCAAGCTTTTGCCGCCCGACCGCGATACGCGCTGGCAATGAGCGCGCGGGCAACCCGTGGCGAAACGACGACCTCCGCATCGCGCGCCGAGCCCCGCGCTAGAGTGACGGAACCACCACGAACGTCGACGTGCTCACGGTGGTGCCGAATTCTTGCCAGAGCTCGAGATAGTCACCGGTGTGGGCATAGACGATCGCGTCCCACGAGCCGCAGCCGGTCGCTCGCGCACCGCTCACCGCCAGATTGCCCGGCACCGTCGGCCGCGTATTCTGGATGACGACAATGGCGTTCGGCTCGGCACCGCCGCATGCCGATGCGAGGACGACGTGGTCTGCGTCGGTGCTGCGCGAAACGGATGGGATGGAGGGCGGAGGAAGCGGCAGGGTGGGACTTGCACAGGCCAGCGCCGCCGCGACGAGGACCCCGCCAAAGAACACGCGCCGGAGCGGAGCGCCGAGTCTTCCGCACGTTCGCACCATGTGCTTCGATGGGGAATTAGCACGTTCCGGGCCGCGACGCCCAATTGGACCTTGTCGCCCTGCGGCGATAAAGGCTTCGTGTGGCGACGGATCGGCCGGGGCGGCTCTCCTCCCGCAAATCGATGACGCACGCGAGCGATGCCGTTGGCCAGCCCCGGAGGAGAAGAGCCTGGCCGGCCCGCTCGGGGCGCGGCTATCGCGGCACGCTACGCCGGTGGCTGAAGTCTTGGGCACGGCCCGCGCCGTTCGTGATCGTCGGTGCCGGGCTGCTCGCCGCAACGCAAGCGACGGACATCGACGGCAACGCGCCGAGCGCTGAGGCCGCGATCGCCAGCGCATTGACGCATCGCGGGCTCACCTGCGACGCCTTCGACGTCGCGTGGGTCACGAGGTCGTCCGACGGCTGGGGGGTCCTGCGCCGCGTCCTCGGCAGAGGGACCATTGCCCGCGCGCTGGTCCGTGCACGAACGCAGGACGCGCCGAGCGACCTCTATCTGGTCGAAGCCCGCCTCTCCCCGGAAGGCGCAGTGCTGGACGTAAGGGGCACGTGGAACGTAACCGACACGAGCGGCGTCGACGAGTCGCGGCCTGCGGTTCGCGGTTCACTCGCCGTCTACAGCACCACCGCGGACGGGCTCTGCACCGGCGTGCACGTCCTCGATCTGAGCGGGCGGTCCGGCGCTTCCCCCGGAGCGTACCGGGATTTTACCCGCCTTCAGCGGGTCCAGGCCGCCCTGACGAACCTCCAGCAAACGGGCCAGACCGCCGGGATCGTCCACGACACGTTCGCGCTCGACCCCGTAGCCGGAACGGCGACCGTCTCCTGGCTGGACGACGACCGCCTCGAGGTTCATGCGGACGAGCGACAAATCGTGGTCGACGCGCGAAGCGCGCGGGTGCTTTCCGGCGAGAAGTACGTCCGGGTCGTCCCGGACGAGCGCGCGCGGCCGGGGAACCTGGCGACGTGGGCCGTGGATCGGGTGCGCGCCATGCCCTGGTTCGGCGACGAGCGCATGCAATGGGTGAAAGCGGTGGCCTTCACCGCGCTCGATCGCTACCGCGAGCACTTCTCGGGCGCGACGACCTCCGAGGAGGTGCAGGACGAGCTCGGCCTTCGACGCCCGGCCCCCTCGTCGAGCGCGTTTACCGACCCCGACGTGGGCTGGCCTCCTCAGCCCATCAAGCCGCTCGCGAGTCCGCCGCTTCCTGGCGAGGGTCGCTGGATCACCCTCGACCGAGATCCGTTCATCACGCCCGCGCCCGGCGGCGGCGATCCGGCGTTCGTTACGTCATTTTTGCGGCCAGATCCGCATCGCCCAGACGTACGCGTGTACGTGACGCTCTGGGATCCAAGGCAAGTCGCGCTCCACATCGAGGCCGGCACCGTCGAGCCGATCAGCGCTAACGGGGAGCACGGTCCAGGGTTGGTGCCGCGCACGCCTGCGGTCATGAAGCGCCTCGTAGCGGCGTTCAACGGAGGGTTTCAGGCGCAACACGGTGAGTACGGAATGTTCGCGGGCGGAATCGAATACCTCCCTCCCAAGCCCTACGCGGCCACGGTGCTCGAGCTTCGGGACGGCTCGAACGCCTTCGGGGCATGGCCGGGGCCGCAGCCGGAGCGCCCTTCCATCGACGCGTCGAACGAGGGAGTCAGCGCCGTCCTCCAAGGCGTGATCGGTTTCCGGCAGAACCTCACGGCGCTCGTGCAAAACGGGCGATTCAATCCGTGGGGGCGGTCCTGGTGGGGCGGAACTCCCCCCGGTTGGCCCGATCAGATTCACAGCGCGCGGAGCGCCATCTGCCTGACCAAGGAGGGCTTCGCCGGGTACTTCTACAGTACGAGCATCTCGGCCGAAGACCTCGCGCAGGGCATGATCGCGGCGCGCTGTTCGTTCGGCATCCACCTCGACATGAACCCCGGGCACGCCGGGTTCGAGTTCTACGACGTCGCACCGGAAGGGCGGCTCACGCCGCTCGGGCGGCCGCTGCAAAACGACTGGGAGGCGGAGGGCAAAGTGCCAGGTTTGCCCGGCCTCGTCTTCCGCTCGCGCCGGATGATACGCGGTATGGGGCACATGCTGTTTCCGCGGTACATCCAGCGCGAGGCCCGGGACTTTTTCTATCTGACCCTGCGCCCCGCTCTGCCCGGTGCGCCGATCGACGTCAGCCCGGCCGCCCTCCCCGACGAGGGCGTCTGGCACACACGAGGGTTGCCGCAGCACGGGTTTCCGTATGCGCTCGCCACGTGCTGGGTTCGCGGGCGTGGCGATGCGAATCCGGCGACTGGACTGCGGCTGCGCGTACTTCGCGCCGACCCGCGGACGATGCGGCCCGCTGTCGCGCCCGAATCGAAGGATGACAAGCCCGAGCCTGCGACCGTCCTCGCCCTCTCGGCGGCGACCCGCGGAACCCTGTCGCTGTGGTGGGCCCATGGCGCTTTCGCGATCGGCGCTGCGGCCCCATCCGAAGGCGCGACCGAGCTCGTCCTCGGCGTCGAGCCGTCCGCGCCGGCCGCGGCGATCGCCCGCGCCGTCGTCGGCGTGCAGGACGAGGACGGGATGATGGTCTGGGTAGAGCTACCGCCGGAAGTC
>JALYHV010000117.1 GCA_030776205.1 Myxococcota bacterium
ATGCCGAGCAGCGCTTTTACCGAGATGTCGAACTCCGCGTTGGTGATTCGCCTTATGCGCGCGGGAAGGAGCGGCGCGGAGACCGGCGTGACCCCCGAGCCGCCAGGCATGCCCGAGGCTGCGGCCGAGCCGGAACCAGAGGCCGAGCCCCCCGCGCCTCGTGTCGGCTCCCCGATGCTGCCGGTGCAGGCAGCCGCAGACAACGCGAAGGCGAGAAAGCCTGCGTGAGCGTTCCTCAAAGGGAGACCCCTAGTTCTTCCAAGCATCGAGTCGGCAATACTCCGTTGGCGTATCGGTTACTTGCGATGCGGCGACCCTGCTGGTCGGTCCGATAGACAGCAGAGCTGGGGGCGCGCGCTGCTGCGTGCAGCGACGCACGGGCTTGTCCTCGTATCTACGATCATTCGGGCGGGTCGGCATCCCACCCTCCTCACTTTTTTCTTTCATTCATGGCCGCGCTTGTACGCATCGCGTATCCTATTTTACTGCCGCGAATAGGCCCGCGAGCATTGTCTCGTGCGACGAGATCTCGTCCGCCTCTTGCCGTAGCCACGCTTCGATGGCGGGCATTCGCGCGATGGCCTCGTCCAGCGCCTTGTCCCCGCCCTTCGCGTACGCTCCGAGCGCTAGCAAATCGCGCTTTGCTTCGTACGTCGCGACCAGCGCGCGCAGGCGCCGTGCGGCTGCCCGATGCTCCGGTGTCACGATGCCGTCCATCACCCTCGAGAGCGACGCCGTCACGTCGACGGCGGGATAGTGGCCGCGCGCGGCGATCGCCCGGTCGAGAACCACGTGCCCGTCGAGTACCCCACGCACCTCGTCGGCGATCGGCTCGTCCATGTCTCCGCCTTCGACGAGCACGGTGTAGACGGCGGTGATGCTCCCGCGTTCGCTTTGACCGGCCCGCTCCAGAAGTCGTGGCAGGACGGCGAAAACGCTGGGCGGATAACCCCGTCGGGTCGGCGGCTCGCCCGCCGCGAGGCCGATCTCGCGCTGGGCTCGGGCAAAACGCGTCACCGAGTCGACAACCAGGATGACGCGAGCGCCTTCGTCGCGAAAGTACTCGGCGTAGGCGGTCGCCACCTGGGCCGCGCGCAGCCGTTCGAGAGCAGCGACGTCGCTGGTCGCGACGACCACGACGCTCTTTTGCCGCGCCTCGCCGCGGAGTGACCCGGCGACGAATTCGCCAACCTCGCGACCGCGCTCGCCAACCAGCGCGACCACGACGACGTCGGCTTCGGCTCCGCTGGCGATGGCTCCGAGGAGCGTGCTCTTTCCCACGCCGGAGCCCGCGAAAACACCGATGCGCTGGCCCTCGCCCAGCGCAAGCAGGCCATCGATGACGCGAACTCCCGTTCCGAGTGCGCGCTCGACCGGACGGCGTCGCAGCGCGGGAGGCGGGTCGCGGTCGACGACAACGAGGCGACCCTCGATCGCCGGCCCACCGTCAAAGGGCCGGCCGAGGCCATCGACGACGCGTCCGAGGAGCTGCCGCCCGGCGCGTACTTGCAGCGGCTCGCCCGTTGACTCCACCATGTCGTCGGGCCCGACTCCCGTGAGTGCACCGAGCGGCATTGCGAGCGCCTCACCGCGATCGAACCCTACGACCTCACAGGCGAGGGGATCGCCCCGGCGCCGTACGACTACGACGTCGCCGACTCGCACGCCGGGCATGGCGAAGCGCAGGCTCAGGCCGGTCACGCCAAGCACCTTGCCGGTCGCTCGCAAGGTCGAGACCTCCGCGAGCCTGGCCTTGATGGCGTCGAGGTCGACGACCATGGTCCGCTATGCCTATTTCGCGGCGACTGCCCGCTTGTCGGTCGTCTCCGCGCTACGCAGCTCGTCACGCAGTTCCGAGAGTAGCTCGCGCGCGCGAGGCGACATCACGGTCGGGACAGCCACCTGGACGAGGACCATCAGCGCGCCACGGCCAGGCCCATCGAGACGGGGGACGCCGTGACCTTTCAACGTGAAGACGGTGCCGGATTGCGTACCAGCGGGCACGGTAAGGGCGAGAGTAGCCTCGGCTTCATCCGGCTCGAGCGCAGGCACACGAATCTCGGCGCCGAGCGCCACCTCGGTAAAGGGAACCTGCACCCGGGCAATAAGGTCTATGCCGTCGCGCTCGAAGCGCGGGTCATTCTCCACGTCGACTTCGACGTAGAGGTCGCCGGAAGGAGCGTTGCTGGGCCCTGACATCCCCTGACCGGGTACGCGCAGGCGCTGGCCCGCGTCTATGCCAGCTGGGAAGGTGACGTTCACCTTTCGCGTGCGCTCGACGGCCCCCTGCCCGCCGCACGCAACGCAGGGATTCTTGATCACGCGGCCAGCGCCACGGCAGCGTGGACAGGTCGAAGTGAACATGACGAAACCGCGTGTATTCGAGACCTGGCCCCCGCCGCGGCACTGCGGACATGTGTCCGGCTTCGAGCCGGGCTTCGCACCTGTCCCAGCGCACTCAGCACACTTCACGGGTGACCGGACGGATACCTCGCGCTTGCAGCCGAACGTTGCCTCACGAAAAGTCAGGCGGACCTGTACACGCAGGTCCCCACCGCGGCGCGGACGGGCTGCGGCTCCCCCCATCGAGCCGGAAAACATCTCGGCGAAAAGGTCTTGCATGTGGGTGAACACGTCGCCAATTCCATCGAAGCCTGCCCCGCCCGCCTCAAGTCCGGCGTGGCCAAACTGGTCGTAGACGCGACGTTTCTCGTCGTCCGTGAGCACCTGGTACGCCTCGGTGCATTCCTTGAAAAGGGCCTCGGCGCGCGCGTCACCGGGGTTGCGATCCGGATGATGCTTCAGGGCTTCGCGGCGGTACGCCTTGCGAAGCTCGTCACTGGAGGCCTCGCGCCCGACACCAAGAACTTCGTAATAGTCTCGCTTGGGGGACATCGACGGCTGGATCGGAGGCGCTGCGGGCGGTTCTGCGGCCCTGGCACACTAGGCCGGGGAAGCCGGATGCAAGTTAAGCCGCGCCCGTCGCGTGTCAACGCGGATCGAACCAGTAGGGAGCGCCGGCAACTGCGACACTGTGCTCCGGCACATCAAGCCGGCCGCGCATGGAGCTGGTCGAGGAGAGCGGCTTGCCGCTTGATTTCCTCGCGCGCGCGGGCAAGTTCGTCGCCGGATTCCGCGCGCACGCGCGCTTCGTGCTCCTGCGCCAACGCCCGACGCAGTACGTTCAGCTCGTCGAGGGCCGTCCCGAGGCGCTGCTCGACGTTCCCGTGGTCCGCGGCGAGCGATGAAGAGGGAGATCCTGCAGAAGGAGACCCTGCAGAGGGAGCCGGCCCGGGTGCGGCCATGTTGGCCTGGCATAAGACGAGCTTGCGTTCCAGCTCCGTCACGCTCCATGCCACCGCCTGCGCTTCGGCTTCGCGCCGGGCAACCTCCAGCGCTAGCTCGTCGAGCTTGGCGCGAAGCTGGGCGTTCTCGGCGACGAGCGCTTCGGCCCCCCCCCCGGAGGGGGGTGGCGCAGGGGCGACCTCGAGCCGGTCGCCATCCGCTACAACGGGGAACTTGCCGCCCTCGTCTAGCGCCGCGATCAGGTCTCGCACGATTCGTTCGCGTCGTCCGACCTCAGACTCCAGCAGCCGAATGGCCAGCGCGCGCTCTCGTAGCCCGCCTTCGTAACGCTCAAGCTCCGCCTCGTGCGTACCCGCAGCGCGCAGCAACTCGTCCTGAACGACCGCGAGAGCTGCTTCCGCCCGCTCCGCTCTGTTTAGGAGAGGCTCAACCATGGACGAACGTTCGCGACTCGCCTGCAAGGCGGTACGGAGACCGTCGGCTTCGGTGGACAGCTCGGCCAACTGGCGCGCACGAACGCTAAGTGCCTGTTCCAGCTCGACCATGCGCGAGGCGCTCTCGCGGAGGGCGTCGTGCAGCGGCTCGGCACTACTGGCCACCTCCAGCGCCGCTGCGAGGTGCACGCGCAGCTCGGCGATTTGCGCTTCGAGCGCATCGATGCGAATACGGGCATTCGCGAGCGCACGTACTAGTTCTTCCCGAGCGTCGCTCGGCGCGTCGCCGGCTACGTCTGCTTCGTTTGTTTCGTCGTCGTGCCTCCGTCGTTCTAGCCCTCGCGGTTGAGGAAATTCGACGATGGCGTACGGGTCGAGGCGAACCCCACGCTGGCTTGCAAGCGCGAGAAAGACTTCGGGGCTCCGATCGCCGTCCATTAGCTGCGTATCGACGGTCACCGCCGGCGCATCGTTCTCCGCGCCCAGCTCGGCGAGCGCGACGCCGTAGAAGGGCAGCTGCGCGATCATCCGCACGTCCCCGAACTCCTGCGCCACGCGATCGAAGAGCTCGTAGTAGTCGAACGTCCGTGGCGCACCCGTACGGCCCGCCGCCACCAACGCGGCCCCATCCTCGCCGACCAAGCGGCGCACCCGCTCCAGCAGCGCGTCAGCGTCCGCAAACAGCCCGAGATCAGTGATGATCGCGAGGTCGAACTCTCCGGTGCGGAAGTCGACGCTGTCTTCCACGAGCGCCCGAACGAGGACTCCTCGGGGCGCGCGCGATGCTTCGAACCGCGCTCGCCCGACGTGGGGGTCCCAAAAGTGCACCGCGCGGGCACCGAGCTCTGCTAGGCGTGCGCCGATCCCGAGCGACGCGTCGCCGAAGACGGCCACCCGCTTTCCCACTGCGAGCGACTCGGCGTAAACGGCGAGGGCCTGCTGCGCGTAACCGTTCGTTTGATCAGGATCCATTCGTGCGGTGGAGCGTTTTAGCCCCTTCGAGCTTCGATTGCATTATGCGGCAGCTGCAGGCGCAGCCGATGCGGTGCAAGAACCGTCTACGATTCTTCCTTGCGGGTCTAGATCGGCGGACGACGGCGGACGTCGCGCGATGCGGCGATCCGGCAAGGCCCACTCTGCGGAGACGGCGGCGCGGCGATCAGTAAGCGTGTCGGCAATTGCCCGAGCGAGCGCGACCGTGCTGGACGGCGTCGGGGCTCCCGGCAACAGTCGGACGACGCGTTCCTCCGGACGCCGTCCGAGGAGCGCGCGCGAATCCGGCGCGATTTGCGCGAGCCGCACCGCGGCCGGACTTCCTTCCAGGAAACGCGCCAGCACCTCCGGCGCGGCAGCCCAGCCGACCGGCGTTTTAACCCAGGCGAGCCCGATCTCGAGCCCGATGAGGCCGGGCATCGCTGTCCGCGGAAGCACCAGCAAGCGCAGCTCGTCGATTGACGATCCATCGGGAAGCATCCTCGCCCAGGGCGCGGCGCGCAGCGCGCTGCTCGTACGCAGCTGCCGAAAGGCGGTGGCGAGCCAGTGAAAAGCGCGCCCTCCGCCCGGCGAAAGCTGCGAAATCCACCCGGTCACGTAAAGTGTAAAAAGCGGCGCGGAGTCGATGACGACCAGCCACGACCCTGCAACATCCCAGTGCGATGCCGCCGCCGCTGCGGCGGCGACGCCCGCGGCCAGAGCCATGGCGACAATGCGTCCTGTGCGTGATCCGCCGTCAAGCCAGTGGCCCGTTTCGATCGGCGAAGCGAACGCATCCGAGGGACGGAGCGCGAACCATCGGCCAGGACCGCGAGCGGCTGCTGCCAGTCGACGCACGCGGAGCGTCGTCACCAGCATCGCCGTCGCGACGAAGACAGCGCTCGTCGTGGGAAGCGCCGCCAGCTGCAGGACCAGTGCGGCGACTAGCGAGGCGCCCGCAACGGGTGCGCGCAAGAAAAACGGTATCGGAAAGAGACCCTGCGCCCGCGCGCCGTGAGCGGCGCATGCGACGGCAAACCTCCGTCCCTGGTGCGCTACGAGGAGTCCGAACGCGAGGCCAGCGCCAACAATGGCGGCGCCGAGCGACACCTCGCGGACGCGGTCGGGCTCGGGAGAGGTTGCTCCATCCGGGGGGCGCGCTACGCCCGGTTCCGTCGCCAGCGGCAGCGCGCGCGGATCGATGCGGATTGTCCAGGAGACGGACTCACCGCGGGCCACGTGGGGGCGAACGAGCTCCAGGACGTCCCGCGACGGCCCTCGCTGCAATGTCGCGACGACGCTTTCGTCAATCATGCCGGTATCCGGCAGAATGGGCCGAGGCGGATCCGGCGCAGCGGGCAAGTCAAGTACTGCACGGGGCCGATCGAATCCGTCTTCCGCCACTGGCGTCGACCACGCGAACCGCCATGTTCCCCCCTCGTGCGACAGCGCCCGCGATGCGACGAGATCCAGTTGGCCGCGCAGCTGAAATGTGAACTGCCCGTGCATCATTGCTCGCGGTTCATCGATTGCGATGCGTACGGTGCCGCCGTCCTTGCGCGCCGCTCTTGCGCTCAGCTCGCGGCCGTCCTCGGTAGCAATAGTGACCTGCGGGTCGAGTACCAAGGCCGGGTCGACATTCGCAATATCCACGAATTTCAACGGCCCGCGCCGCACGTTCCACTGCAGGTCCATCTGCAGTGAGGCGACTCCTCTCGGGTCCACACGCAGGCTCACGTCCACGCCGGCCTGGTGAGCCTCCTGCCAGGCGGACGCGCGGGCCGTGGCCAGCCCGGCCACGAGCGCGACAGCGAGCGCCGCTGCCCAACGTAAGTGCATGTACGTTGAAGAGTTGTCTATCTCTGCAGGCGCGGTCAACTTTCATTCCGCTCTGCTGATCCGCCGACCCTGCGGCTGGTCTGGCACGCAGCAGCCGATCCGAGCGCGCGTTGCTTTCGTGCCGAACGGTGAACCCTTCTCAGTGCACACCGCGGCAGCAGCATCGAAAACGGGCCACCCCGTCAGAGAGAAAGGTGCATCGCGGTCGCGAGGAGATCCTCGATGGCCGCGCGCGGCAATCGCACCTTCGCGACGGCCTGCCGGCCCGGCGGAACGGCCTGCGCGGAGCAGGAGAACAGCACTGCGTCGCCGCCTTGCCGGGGCACCTGCGAGGAGGCACCGACCGGCGCCGCGCCACCGCCCGGCATTGGACGGCCCGACGGGCCTGCCATTGGCTGCGCTGCGCCCAGCAGACCCTGCGGCATCACGAAGCCACCGAAACCCACGGCGCCGTCCTTAAGTGCGGCCACGTCGGCGCGCGACGCGAGTGTGGCGCCCGTTCCGCTCATGGCGCCGGCCAGCTTCGCCGCCAGGCGCGCCTCATCGCCCGCGACGCCCAGCCACGTTCGCGCGCCGTCGGGCACGACGAGCAGGTGGATGGGCATAAGCTTGCGCCGCCCCGCCGTGTTCGTCACGTTGGCCTTTCCGCCGCTGGGAGAGCCACCGGGATCGGGATCGACAACGGGCAAGTCGAGCACGTAATGGCTCGCGCCGGCCAGCGAAGCGCTCCCCTTGGCGACCGGCGCAGCACGCAGCGAGGGCACAGCCTCCTGGGAATTTCCGTGCGCAGCGGCCACTGTGCGCCGCGACCATGCAAGCGCGAGCTCGTTCATGGCCCCGGCGAACCGCGCCGCCGGTTCGTCGATCGCCAGCAGATGCCAGCCGAAGAGCGCCTCGACCGCGGCGCCCCTGGCACCGGCGCCCTCCGCTGCCCCCGCCTTCCCTACGGCGTCTTGGTCGACCCCACCAGCGTAGCTCATGGGAGCGGCCGAAATCAGCTTTCCCACGGCATCGACGATCGGTTCGCGCTCGGCCGCGGCGAGGCCGAGCGCGCTCAGTTTGTCGGCAATCACGCGACCGACCACGTCGCGCACGCGAGCGACATCGCTGTCGTCGACGCCGCGACTAAAGAACGCCATGTACGCGTCCACAGGAAGCTGCCAGAAGACTGCCGGTGGCGGGCCGGCACGCTCCGGATGCGCGGTCGCGACGTGGCCGAGGGTCGAAGTAATGCCGGTCAAGCGGAGCGCCGCCGTAGCGCTTGCCTCGCCAGCGGGCCCGAGGGCGACGTCGAGCGTTACCGAGTCGAGATCGAGCGCAAAGTCGACGAGGTCGCTCGCCATGCTCGAAGCGACCGGCCGCGCGGCGGAGAGGCCACCGCGTTCGGCCATCATGCTGGCGAGGACCATGGCGAAGAGTCGTTTCTGAGCCAGCAGGGTCTCCCGCACCGGGGGCATGCGCACGTCGACGTGAATGTCGGAGGCCGCCTCGGCGCGGACAGCGGTTCGCGTCAGCCACGGGCCGAGCTGCGCCAATGCATCGGAGCTCTTGCCGCACACCAGCCGAAGCAGCGCCGGGCCGAACGCCGGCGCGAGTTCGCACGATCGGCCTCCCTCGTCCCGCTCGCCCGCTGCCTCGCCGCCTCCGCCCGGGCGCCCGAGCCCTTCGATGACAATCGCACCGTTCGCGGCCGGAGCGAGCTTGTGGTGCTCGAGGATCGCAGCCCTGGCTGCCACAGGGTCCTTGATCGCTAGCGAGATCGCCGCGAGATCGCGCATCCGGGAGCCGGTCCCGATGGCGACCACGGCGAAGTCCACGGGCGCATCCATATCCACGAGAGGCCCCAGCGCTTCTCCCGTGAGGAGCTCGGTAAGTTGCTGCGACTCGGGCATCGGCCGCTTCGACCACGCGCTCATCGCGGCGAGCATCGCCCCGGGCCGCGCGAAACGCCCGGAGGCGACCAGCCCCGCGGGATCAGCAACCGCGCTGAGATCCGGGGCCGACGCCGCGACGTCCACGCGCCGCGTCGAAGTTGCGGCAGGCGCTTGCGGCGAAGCCGCCCGACCGCCGCACGCGCTACAGGCCAGCGCCGAAAGCGCGGCAGAAGCCATCGTAGTCACCACCCGCACGCCGAGTACGCGCGCTAAGGCGACGATTGTCGTGCGGTCGCGATGACCGTAGCGGCGCGGCCGGCGCGCGAGCTCTGTGGCGGGCTTCGCTTCTGCAATCCTATCGGGTGCTCGCATGCAGAACGAGCATACGCCACCCGAATTGGCAATCTAGTGTCCGGTGATGGGAGCGGCTAAGAGCCACGATGACCCGAGATGAGCGGCGCGAACCACCTGAACTCCGCCCAGCGGGACGCCGTCGAGCACGGTGAAGGCCCGCTTCTCGTCTTGGCCGGAGCGGGCTCGGGAAAGACGCGGGTCATCACGCACCGCATCGTGAGGCTGCTCGAGCGCGGGATACCCGCAACGGCGATCGTCGCGCTCACGTTCACCAACAAGGCCGCGGGCGAGATGCGCGAACGCGTCGCGAAGCTCGTCGGCCCCCGGAGCGAGTCCACTGCGCGCGCGCTCTCGGTGGGAACCTTCCACGCGTTCGGCTTGCACGTCCTGGGACGCGAACGCAGCGCAATAGGCGGAGCTTTCACCATATTCGACCAGGGCGACCAGACCGCGCTCGTGAAGCAACTCCTGCGGGCGGCCGGCGCTGATCGCGCCTTTGACGCCCAGGCGGTGCTCGCCCGTATTTCGAACGCGAAGAACGCGTTCGTCACTGCGGACCGCTTGCCTGAGCGCGACGAGTACGACGAGGTCACCAAGGTCGTCTTCCCGCGCTATCAAGCCGCGCTCCGCCAGTACCGTGCCTTCGACTTCGATGACCTTGTGTGCGAGGTGGCCCGGCTTTGGCGAGAGGACGACGCAGCGCGCGGACGCTGGCAGGCAAAGTTTCTGCACGTACTCGTCGACGAGTACCAGGACACGAACCGCGCCCAGCTGGAGCTCGTCCGCCTGCTTTCGGGCGAGCGGAGAAATGTGTGCGCCGTCGGCGACGATGACCAAGCCATTTACGGTTGGCGAGGCGCGGACGTACGAAACATCCTCGATTTCGAGGCACACTTCGGCGGAGCGCGAGTCGTAAAGCTCGAGCAAAACTACCGCTCCGTCGCGCCGATACTCGCCGTTGCCAACGCCGTCATCGCGAGGAGATCAGACGCAAAGTGGCGTAAGACGCTGTTCACCGACCGTGTCGGAGGGCCTCCCGTGGGGGTGGCTGTTGCTCCAACCCCAGACGCGGAGGCGACGTGGGTCGCCCGCGAGGTGCGACGGCTCGTGCGCGACGACGGCCGACGCCCACAGGACGTGGCGGTTCTCTATCGATCGAACGGGCAATCGCGATTGGTGGAGGAGGCGCTGAGGGAGCAGGGGATCGCACACCGCGTCGTGGGCGGGGTGCAGTTCTTCGAGCGGAAGGAAGTCAAGGACGTGCTCGCCTACGTCAAGCTCGCGCTCAACCCGTTCGACGAGATCAGCCTTCGACGCATCATCAATTACCCTGCCCGCGGCATCGGTGACGTCACCATCGAGAAGCTCGCGCTCTCTGCCGCCCGTCGCCAGTGGTCGCTTTGGCAGGCCGTGGAACGGGTCGACGGCCTCGATGAAATGCCCACCGCTGCACGCGACGGGTGTCACGCGCTCGAGCGGATCGTCAACACGACGCGCGCCGAGCTGTTTGCGGGCGAACGGCCGCCGAGCGAGGTGGCGCGCGACCTTTGCGCGCGCATCGAGCTCAAGCAAGAGCTGGATGCCAACGCCGGCTCCGCGGAGCTCGCCGCGAAGCGCTGGAGAAATGTGGAGTGGGTTCTGGCAACCCTGGCGCGCCGCGAAGCCCGTGAGGGCGCGAGCGGCAACCGGGCAGCGTGGACCGAGGGACTCGCGGCGTTTCTTCAGGCGCTCACGCTGGATCTCGACTCAATGCGCGGGACCAGCGACGATGCGGCGGGCACGGTGACCCTCTCCACTCTTCACGGGAGCAAGGGGCTCGAGTTCGAGGTGGTGTTTCTGATCGGTTGCGAAGAGGGGTACCTGCCCCATGCTAGGACGCTCGAGGTGCGAGCGACCGACCTCTCGGTCGAGGCCCGCGCCATCGCATCAGCAGCCCATGCGGGGGAAGACGAAGTAGGGGCACCGGACATCGAAGAGGAGAGACGCCTTTTCTACGTTGGCGTAACGCGAGCACGCGAGCGACTGTTTCTGTCGCGCGCCAGAGCGCGTTTGCTGCGCGGAAAGAGCGTCCCGCGGACGCCCAGTCGGTTCCTTCTGGACGTGCCTGCCGAGCTTCTCGATGAAGTGGAAATCAAAGACGAGGCGCCCACCACCGCGCGCGAAGCGACGGCTAACGCGGAGGCAATCCTCGCGCTGCTGCAATCCATGCGCCCCACGAGGTAGACGCCACCGAGGGCTCGGCCACCTCGAGATCTTTGGCAATCAGGACGCGGCGAGCGCCTGCTCGAGATCGGCGATGAGATCGGCCGCCTCTTCCAGCCCTACCGAGAGCCGCACCAGCCCATCGTCTATGCCGATAGCCTCGCGCTGGTCGGACGTCATCTCGTAATAGCTCATTACCGCCGGCTGCTCGACGAGCGACTCGGCGCCGCCGAAGCTTGGGCCGATTCGCGCGAGCTTCATGCAGTCGATCACACGGGCTCCGGCGGCCAATCCGCCCTTCACGATGAAGCTCACGACTCCGCCGAAGCCGCGCATCTGCGCTTGCGCGATCGAGTGACTTGGGCTCGATCGCAACCCGGGATAGAACACGCGCTGGACGCGCGGATGCGCCTCGAGCTTCTCAGCAACGGCCATGGCCGTCGCGTTTTGCCTCTCGACGCGTAAGCCGAGGGTCTTCAGGCCCCGGCCAACCAGGAACGCGGCGTGAGGGTCGCACACGCTGCCCAGAACACCCCGCAAATCGCGAATCATCGAGATCAGCCCGCTGGTTCCGCACACCACACCGGCGAGGACGTCGTTGTGTCCGGACAGGTATTTCGTCGCGCTGTGGACCACCAGATCGATCCCGAAGCCAGCCGGCCGGCAGTTGAACGGTGTGGCGAAGGTGGCGTCGATCATCGACTTGACCGTGCGGCGCGTCTTGCAAATCGAGGCAAGGCGCTGGAGGTCGATGCACGAGAGATAGGGGTTCGTTGGCGATTCGCTGATGACGAGGCGCGTCTCGGGACGCAACGCCCCTGCCAACGCGGAGACGTCGCCCGCGTCGAGCAACGTGTGCGTCACGCCGAAGCGACCCAGCACGTCCGTCACGAACTCCAGTGTCATGCGGTAGCAATCCCGAAACAGGACGACGTGCTGCCCGCCGCGCACCATCGCGAGGACGGTCGTCGTCACGGCTGCCATACCGCTGGCGAAGAAGGCCGCGTCCTCCGTGCCTTCCAGGGCGGCGAGGCGCTTCTCGACCGCGCGCACGGTAGGGTTCCCATAACGGCCGTACTCGCCCCGCTCGCCGTTCGGGTGCCTGCCCTCGGTATAGGCGATGATTTCCGCTGTATCCGCGAATGAATATGTGGCCGTCTGGACGATGGGCATGGGCAAGGAGTCGTAGGCCTTACGCTTGTCTTCGCCCGCATAGACGGCGTCAGTCGACGTGATTCCTTTGCGCTCGCTCATTGAATGGCCTCGGGCGCGACGATGGGCAAAGCGGCTTCCGCGAGCGCCCTCCGGGAGCTCAGGAAATGGTGATTGGCGCCTTCGAAGACGCGGAGCTCGGCTCCGAGCATCTCTGCCAGACCGCGCGCTTCGTCGACACTGCAGTAGTCGTCCAGAGTTCCGACGAAGATGGTCTTATGGCCCGTGAAGCCTCCGCCGGCTAACCCACCCGCATCTTCGCCAAACGCAAACAGGCGCGCGCTCGGCGCGATGAGTAGCACAGCGTCGACCACGCTCTCGCCGCTTATGCCCGCGGCGCGGAGCGCCACCCATGAGCCGAAGGAATGACCACAGAGCGTGATGCGCGCCGCCCCAATCCTCCGCCGGACGTGCTCGATGACGGCGAGTACGTCGTCTACTTCCCCCCGGCCGCCGTCATACCCCCCGGCGCTCGTTCCGACTCCACGGAAATTGAAGCGCGCCCACCCAACGCGGTCTTGGGCCTTTTCAGAGAGCACCTTGGCGATCGCGAGCGGCACGGGGCTATGCATGCTCCCACCGTACTGAGGGTGCGGGTGACACAGGACGACGACGCGCGCCGCTGCCGGCGGAAGGTGCACGCGTGCTTCCAGCGCGGGAGAACGCTGTGCGACGGGCGGCCGCGGCATTCCTGGGTCGCTCGCGCTCGCAAGCCCCTCGATGCGGTCTTCGACTTCTCCCGCCACGACCGCCGCAGGAGACCGCGCTGGCAACGCGGGCGGCGGGGGAAGGCGCTGGATGCGCGGCATCTAAGCCGTCCCCTTTAGCACACGGCCGGTCGCGCTCGGGCCGCCTCGGCCAACACGCGCGAGGCGATGGTCGCGGCGGCGGTCGCCAGCGGCAAGAGCTCCGCCTTTTTGGGGTCCGCTTCGGTGCGCAGCTTCAACTCGACCTGCCCTGCGGCCAGCCCCTTCGCGCCGAGGGTGACGCGCAGCGGCACGCCGATGAGATCCGCGTCCTTGAACTTCACGCCCGGGCGCTCGTCGCGGTCGTCCCAGAGCACCTCGACACCCGCCCTCTCGAGCGCGTCGTGAAGCGCCTTTCCTGCCGCGGCCACCTCGGCCTCACGACCGAGTGTAACGAGGTGCACCTCGTAGGGCGCGAGGCTCATCGGCCAGCGGATCCCATTCTGATCGTGGTGCTGCTCGACGACGGTCGCGACGAGGCGCGAGACACCGATGCCGTAGCACCCCATGACGAGCGTTCGCTGCTGCTGCAACTCATCGATGAAGGTGGCCTCCATCGTCTCCGAGTACTTGGTGCCTAAAATGAAGATGTGGCCGGCCTCGATGCCGCGATACGTGGAGAGCTTTCCGCCTTCGCAACGAGGGCACGGGTCGCCGGTCGCGGCCAGACGGATGTCTGCCAGTTCGCCGGTGAAATCACGGTCGAAGCGCACATTTTTGAGGTGCCAATCCGTCTCGTTCGCACCGGTTATGCCAGCGGGGACAAGCGAGGCAGCGCGATCGACGACAATTTTACCGGCGAACCCTACCGGCCCCGCGAAGCCCACCGCGGCGCCGGTTGCCTTCTGGACATCGGCTTCGCTCGCAAGGAAGACCTCGTCGACGCCGAGCGCCCGCGCGAGTCGAACCTCGTTTACTTCGTGATCGCCGCGAATGACGACCATCACGACGGTTCCGCCCGCAACGTATAGCAACGACTTGAGCATCGAGTCGGCGGCCTCGCCGAGGAGCTTCGCCACGTCGGCGATCGCGCCGTGACCCGGGGTATGCACCCGGGCCATAGGCTCTTTCGTCGGTGATTCCGGCCGAGCAGCGCTTGCCTTCACCGTGGCCACCTCTACGTTGGCCGCATAGTCACAGCCATCGCAGGCGACGAGCGCGTCCTCGCCGGCATCGACGAGCACCTGGAACTCCGCGCTCGTCGAGCCACCAATCGCGCCCGAGTCGGCCTGGACCATACGGTAGTCGAGCCGCATGCTGTCGAAGATGCGGGTGTACGCTTGACGCATAACCTCGTAGCTCGCGCGCGCTGCGTCCTCGTTCGCGTCGAACGAGTACGCGTCCTTCATCAAAAATTCGCGGCCGCGAAGCAGGCCCCCGCGCGGGCGCGGCTCGTCACGGAACTTGGTCTGGATCTGGTACAGATTCTTCGGCAGGTCTCGCCAGCTCTTGATCTCGCGCCGGGCGATGTCTGTGACGATTTCCTCGTGCGTCGGGCCCAGGTGGTAGTCGCCGCCCTTGCGGTCCTTGAGGCGAAAAAGAACGTCGCCATAAAGTTCCCACCGCCCGGTCTCCTTGAAGTACTCCGCAGGCAAAAGCGCGGGCATCAAAATCTCGAGGGCGCCGGCTCGGTTCATCTCGCGGCGCACGATGGCCTCCACGTTGCGCAGGACGCGAACGCCGAGCGGCAGGAAGTCGTAGATCCCCGCGCCGACGCGCCGGATGTACCCCGCGCGTGCGAGGAGGACGTGGCTCGCGTTGCTCGCGTCGGCAGGAGCCTCTTTCATCGTGGGGATCAACGCGCGCGTGAAGAGCATGGTCGCGCTCGCGCGTTTAGCACGCGAGCGTTCCGGTGTCGTCCTCAGGGGGTCCCTGAGCTTCCGGCCCGCTGGAAGTCGTAGACGGATCCCAGACGCAAGAGGCCAGTCAGCTCGTCGAGGGCGACCATGCCCTCCCGCGCGAGGGCAGGGTCGGCAAGATCCGAGGGGTCAAGCCGGTCGCGGTAATGTCGATCCACCCAGGCGCAAAGCCGTTCGTAGAGTGCGTCGTCGAGGACGAGTCGGCTGGAAAGCAAACCCAGCTCCTCGTCGGAGAGCGGGACTCGCATTCGCAGACACGCAGGGCCCCCGCCGTTGCGCATCGACTGGCGCAGGTCGATGAAATACAGCTGACGAACCGGACCCCCGGACGCGATCATGCGCTCGAGGAAGGCACGCGAAACCGCATCTTCGCGGGCGTCCTCGGGCGCGAGGACGGCCATGGATCCATCCGGCAACGTCAATACCTGTGAGTTGAATGGATAGGCGGCGACCGCGCTCTTGACGGGCAGCTCGCGGTTCGTGGCCGACACGACGTGGAGCTCGTCTCCGAGCATGCGCCGGAGCGCCTCGACCACCGCCGTCGCGTCGCTGAATGCGAGCGCATGAAGCATCAGAAAACGCCCATTTCCCACGGCCATCACATCCGTATGAAAGGCCCCCGCGTCGATGCCACGGGGATGCTGCTGCGGGAACAGGCAGCGCGCCGGATCGAGCCGGTGAAGTCGCGCCAGCGCCTCGCTGGCCTCTCGCGTCTGTCGAGCGGGGCGCCGTGGCGCCGAATGACGTGCTGGGTTCCGCGGCTCGTCGACGGGCGTCCAGGTGCTCCTTCCCCAGGCGAACAGGTGAACCGCACCCCTGGAGGTCTCCAGACGGAGATGGTTGGCCGCGCCCTCGTCGGCGAGCTGACCGCCGCCTGGAAGAGGGTCGTGTACCACGAAGCGCGCAGGGTCATCGAAGCAGACCCGCAGGACGCGTGCCGTCATCTCCGCTTCGAGGGCACGATGGAACATTTGCTGGAGATTGGCGGGCGTCAGGTGCAGGCGTCCGTCCGACGTGTCGCTGGAAGGCGCGACGGTCGCGGCGTTGGCGGCCCACATCGCAGAGGCGCTCGAGCAAAGACGAAGAGCGAGGCCGCCACGCGCGCCGGCGGCGGCGGCGATCACTTGCTCGTCGCTCCCCTGAAAACCGAGTGTGCGAAGCGCGCTTATGCTCGGACGCGGCTGCGGAGGCAAGATGCCCTGCGGCACGCCGAGATCGTGGACGAAGCGCATCTTGGCGAGCCCCTGTCGCGCGGCAGCGCGGGGGTTGGATGTCTGCCCGCCGTGTCTCTCACTCGCGAAGTTGCCGGGGCTGAGCGCGCCATAGTTGTGTGTCGGGCCGACGAGGCCGTCCAGCTGAAGCTCTGGCATAAGTGGGACCTTTTCCCTTCCCCCATGGACGCTAGAATGCGCGCGCCGGCTGGGCTCCGCCGTAAGTCGGTAGCGGGTCCGGCTCGGGCGTCGCCATCGAGTCGGTGGGGCGCATCCCGGCAAGGTCGCCGAGGACTACGTCGTCCTCATCGGCGAAAACCGTCTCGCGACCGTAAAACGTGTAGACGCGGACCTTCCGGCCCAACGAAGGCTCGAACTCGTCAGCGTTCCGCTCCAGCGCGGCGACCTCCAGGGTCTCCAGCATGTCGCGGAAGTCGAGCACCTCCTCGTGCGTCTTGGCTCCCACCGCCAGCCGGGCCCTCTTCAGCCATGCCGTGATCACGCCGCGCCCCGGGCCGACCACGGCGCCGACGCGCGCGCCCTCGGGCACCTTGATTCGTCCGCCGGGGAGCAGCTTCTGCAATGTCACCTCACCGGCAGCGTCGCGCCGCTTGATGAAGACCTCACCGGTGCGGAGCTCGTACCTGCGTAAGTCGGCGTTGCCATCGGGCCGGTTCGCTGCGGCGATCGTCATTCGTTTCCAGCCCCAGATTGGCGTCAGGCTGGCGTCGTACCGCACCTCCACGTCGGAGATGTCGAGCGGCCACTCCTGGCGCGAGCGGAAGACGTACCCGCAGCGCGTCCTCCGGAGCTCGAAGCGCTCGACGACGTTTTTCTCCTGTGAAGACGGCCCCGAACGGATGCTCCCGCGCGCCACTGCCTCGCCGGGATCGTCCGCGCCGGCCTCTCCGCAGGCCGGGTAGCCAAGCTCCGGTGACGTGTCCACGGGGACATGTTTACGGGCACAACCCGATGGCGTGAGGCAGAACGCGAGCCCCAGCGCAAGACGGGCCGCGCGCGGGAGCCTGCACGTCGCCATCCTCGCCATCTCAATCCAATCCAACTACTCCTTCTTCGGAGCGGCCCCGTGCCCCGGTGGCTCCGAGGTGACGTCGTCGGTGGTCGCGGAGGTAGCCGGCTCACCGCCCGGCGCCGCCTGGCCCGTGTGCGGATCGATCATTCCGCCGTACGAAAAATCGAGCTCTCCGCGCTTGGCTACGTCGTCATAGGTCAGCAGGATGAAAATGGCGAGGAACAGAAACGACGACAGCAGAGCGAGCGTGTTGAAGAGCTTGTCGTGCCGGAGGTGCATGAAGAACGCGGCGACGAGCGAGGCCTTCATCGTGGCGACGAGCAGCGCGATGATGATGTTTGCGGCCCCGAAGTCGTAATACGAGACCTTCACCGTCACGAAGGTGAGGACGATCAGCGCTCCGAAAATCCCGAGATAAAACGGAGCGGAGGAGAGGTGCGCGTGGACCTCGCCGTCGTCGATGTGGCTCGCCTGGCTATGCGGGGGGGTCATGCGTCACTCCGGCTTTCCGACCAGATAAAGCAGCGGGAAGAGGTAGATCCAGACCAGGTCGACGAGGTGCCAATACAGTGCGCCTAGGTCGACGGGGGTGAAGAAACGAGGCGAGAACTGTCCGCGTACGTTCTTCACAAGCACCCAGATCAGGATGCTCATACCGATGAGGACGTGCAGACCGTGCAACCCGGTCATCACGAAATATAGTCCGAAAAACATGTTCGCACGCGGCGAGAGCAGCGTCACACGCCCCTCCTCGTCCACCGCGCGGACCCATTGCGGCATGACCGGCGACGTATTCGCGCCAACGCGCAAGCACGTGCCCACCTCCTCGCCATTCTGAACGGACGCGCTCAGAGCGGGGTGCCCGAAGCAGTGACCGGGCAAGAGACCGAGGTGGTATTTGTGGCTGTATTCGAAGTATTTGACGACGAGGAATACACCCGCGCAGAGGAGCGTCACGACCAGGTAAATCGTGGTCTGGTTGCGCTTCCCCAATTGTGCGGAACGCACCGCGAGCGCCGCCGTCAGGCTGCTGAAGAGCAGCACAACGGTGTTCGTTGCGCCGAGGATCTTGTTCAAGAAGTGGTGGGCCTGGTCGAACACTTCAGGATCGCGTCCGCGCCATATTGCATAGGCGCAAAAGAGGCCTCCAAACATGAGGATCTCGGTCGCGATGAAGACCCACATTCCGAGCTTTGCCGCGTTGAACTGCTGCGCCGGCGTATCGAAGTGGTGCGCCAAGAAAGGGGAATGCGCGTGGTCCTCGTGATCACCGTGGATCACGTGGGCCTGCACCGGGTCGCTGACGTTCGCCATGAGCTCCTCTGCTTAATCCCTGCCGGACGCCGACAAGGCCTAGTGCTTTGCCTTGTCTGCCGGCCGGTTTCCGTCATGGTCGCGCTTCGGCGCGAGCCGGCCCTCGGCCCTCACTTCGTCCCAACCCGTCGACAACTCTTCGGGTGTCGCGAGATGGTAGTCGTAGGGCCCGCGCGTGATGATCGGCGTCGCATGAAAGTTGGCCAGGCATGGGGGGGTGTCCGTCATCCACTCGTAGCCTGCCGACCCCCACGGATTGCGGGGCGCCTTCTCGCCGCGCCACAGCGCCTCGAGCAGCGTGTATGCCGTGACGAACAGCCCGACGGCCAGGATCCACGAGCCGATCGTCGACGCCTTGTGGAACGGCTCGAACTGCGGAAGGTAGTCGTAGTAGCGGCGCGGCATTCCGCGCGAGCCCATGATGAACTGCGACATGAACGTGACGTTGAAGCCGATGAAGACGAAGACGAAGCCAATCTTGGCCTTGAGCTCGTCGTGCATCTTCCCCGTCATCTTCGGCCACCAGTAGAGGAGGCCTCCCAGGAACGCGATCACCGTGCCGCCCATCATCACGTAGTGGAAGTGCGCGACGACGAAGTACGTGTCCGTCAGGTGCACGTCGACGCTTAGCGTGCCGAGAAAAAGCCCGGTGAGACCGCCGATTGTGAAGAGAAAGATGAACGCCATCGCGTAAAGCATCGGCGACGCCCACACGACCGAGCCTTTGTAGATCGTCGCTGTCCAGTTGAAGACCTTCACGCCGCTGGGAATCGCAACCAGGAAGGTCAGGGCGGAGAAAAGCATCGTCGCGAACTCGCTCATCCCGGCGACGAAGAGGTGGTGACCCCACACGAGGAAGCCGAGGACGGCCAGGCCGATGGAGCTCATCGCGATGGCAAAATAACCAAACACGGAGCGGCGCGAGAACGTGGCGATAAGCTCGCTCACGATGGCCATCCCCGGCACGATCATGATGTAGACGGCGGGGTGGGAATAGAACCAGAAGAAATGCTGGAAGAGCACCGGGTCACCTCCCAGCTTCGGATCGAAGATTCCGATTCCGAAGAATCGCTCCGCGATGAGGAGCAGGAGGGTGATGGCCAGCACCGGCGTGGCAAGTACCTGGATGAGCGCCGTCGCGTACATTCCCCAGACGAAGAGCGGCAGCCGCGTCCAGGTGATGCCGGGGGCACGCATCGTGTGGACCGTCACGAGAAAATTGAGGCCGGTGAGAATGGACGAGAAGCCGAGGACGAAAACGGCGAAGGTCATGGAGATGACGCTATTGCCGGTCTGCACACTGTAGGGCGTATAGAAGGTCCAGCCCGTGTCCACGGAGCCCATCGTGATGCTGACGAGGATGAGCGTGGCGCCAACGAGGTAAATGTAAAAGCTCGCCAGGTTCAGCTTGGGGAAGGCGACGTCCTTCGCGCCGATCATGATCGGTAGAAAGAAGTTCCCGAGCGCTGCGGGGACGCTCGGAATGATGAAGAGGAACACCATCGCGGCGCCGTGCAGCGTGAAAAAGCGGTTGTACGTCTCCCCGTCGATGATCGTCTTGCCGCGTGAGAAGAGCTCCAGCCGGATGAGCAAGGCGAAGATCCCGCCAACCAGGAAAGCCAGGCTCACCATCGTCAGGTACATGAGACCGATCCGCTTGTGATCGAGCGTGACGACCCACGAGCCGACGCCTCTCTTCGCGACGAGGTAGTTGGCGTCCGGGTCACCGTGAGCGCCTTCGTGCCCCCCTGCGATCGGCATCTCGATTGCTGCCATGAGAAACTCTCCGTCTGCTCGCCTCGCGCGCGAGGTTCGCGAATCTTATTCCTTCAGTGACTTGATGAAAGCGATGACCTCGTCGATCTCCTGGTCCGAGATCTGCCCCCGGAAGGGCGGCATCGTGGGAGGAAATCCGGCCACAATCTTGGCCTGGGGATCGAGGATGGACTCGCGGATGTAGCTCTCGTCGACCTTGACCGGCCCGTGGTCCGTCAGCTCCTGCTTTCCCCAGATTCCTTGCCACGAGGGGCCCACTAGGCGAGAGCCATTCGTCGTGTGACAGCCGACGCAGGCCTTCTTCGTATAAATCTGCTGCCCTTGCGCGACGAGCACGCTCTCAGGACAAACCTGGCCGGCGACGGTGAATGCCGCGCACTTGTCCCCGATGCCGATGAGGTACTTCTTGAAGTCTTCGTCGCTCTGGACATGCACCATCGAATGCATCGACCAGTGTCCGGTCATCTGCGCGAAAGGGAGCTCGTTACCCGAGGAGTCCTTGCTGCGGCCGCCACAGTATTCGGCGCATAGGATGTCGTCCTGTCCGGTGTGGGTCGCCTCGAACCAGACCGACGTAAACATGCCCGGTACGACGTCGCGCTTCACGCGCATAGCCGGGATGAAGAAAGAGTGGATCACGTCGCTCGATGCCATGGTGAGCTTCACCGGCTTGTGCACGGGGACATGGAGCTCGTTGTCCGTGCCGCCGTTGGGGTACACGAACTCCCAGCCCCACTGCTTTGCGTTGACACGAACCTCCATCGAGTTCGCGGGGGCCACCATCTGGTCGAGATATCCCTTGAAGCCCTTGTGGAAGAGGAACACGAGCACGAAGAGCGGCGCCACCGTCCAGGCGATCTCGAGCGGCATGTTGTGCCCGGTCGGCTCGGCGCTGTGCCCCTTCCGCTCCCGGTATTTAATCCCCCAGTAGACCATCGCGCCGATGATGGCGACGAAGAGAACGACGCTCATCCAGTAGATGAAGTAGTAAAGCCAGTCGATCTCACCGGCGATGGTCGACATCTGCTCGGGGAGCTGGAATGTGGCGGGTGCGTTCGGCTCGTTCATGGGGTGGCCCTGGCTATCGACTCCGTGTTGGTGGCGGCGAGTCGTTTCTTGCGCCTCCGCTCGCGCGCCCACATGATCGTGAGAAAGCTGCCGATGGCCCCGAGAGTGACGACGCCTCCGAGGCGCATCACGTTCATGGCCACAAGCGAGTAGTGCTTCCCCTGCGGGTCGTAGTGGTAACAGTAGAGAAGAAACTTCTCCGTCGTCGAAATCGCCCGTCCCTGGCTCGCCTCGAGCAATCCGAGGCGCAGGTCCGCCGGAGGGTATTCGATGCCGTAGAGATACCGGGCAAGCCGCCCCTCCGGCGTGAGCAGGTAAATCGCAGCGGGGTGCGCGTACTGCTTTTGGCGCGCGTCATAGCGGTATTTGAACCCCACGGCGTCGGTGACCTTCCGGATGTTCGGCTCGTCGCCAACGAGGAAGTGCCAGCCCGCAGTCGTGCCCTTGGCGCGCGTATAGGCGCTCACCACCTGGTCCCGCTTTCGCGTCGCGGTTCCCGGTGTGTCATGAGGGTCGATGCTGACCGATATGACGTCATATCGCTCGCCCACCGTCCAGGGCACCTCGTTGAGCGACCGCACCGTCGCGTCGAGCACGAGACTGCAGAGCATCGGGCACGTGTGGTACGCGAAGACGAACACCGTCGGCCGCCGGCCGTCGAAATAGTCGCCGAGCTTCACCTCCCTGCCGTCGGAGTCGCGGAACACGGCGTCCCGCGGCAACTCGCCGCCCAGGTGCTCGACGATGTCGACCCCTTCGAGCTCGGAAGGCGTGGTATTCGGCATGCCGCCCGATTGCTCGCGCCACGCCTGCGCGCGCGAGTCACCCGCTGTTGCCACCAGGCAGGAGCCCAGGGCGGCAGCGAACAGACGTGGGGCGGCGTACGGCGAGCTCACGGGTGATTACGGGCCGGGCCGCCCTCCGGGGCCGCGGCCTTGCGGAGACCAGCGTCGCCGGGGGTCGAGGAAACCCCCGCATCGGCCGAGGCGCCCGCGGCCGCGCCTCCCGTCTGCAGCGCAGCCTCCATGGAGGCAGGCACCTGCAACGGCATTTTGATCCAGCCCTGAAGCGGGGCGAGATCTTTCGACTGCGTCGGCGTGATCTCGGGGATTGCGGTCCGTCCGCGCGCCGCCAGCTGCTGCATCGCCTTCTCGATCGGCATGGGACCCGAGCTCAGGCGCTCCTTTTCTCCGGCGCGGAGCTGCATCAGCGCTTCTGGCTTCACCTGGCCCATCTTGCGCTCCTCCTCGGCGTGGGCGGCGTGGTCGAAGTAACTGACCAGCGCCGTACGCAAAAGGACGAGCGTCACGACCGCAAGGATTCCAACCCTGAGAATGACCCCGACGCGCGGTTCCGAGTTGTCCGTGGCCATCTTCGTTGTCTCCGGTCGCCTAGGCGTTCTCGAATTCGAGCGCCCGCATGAGGCGCGGATCGCCCGTTGCCACGAGCGAGTGGTCTTCCATCCCACGGAGCACCGCAGCCAGATAAATGCCGAGCACTCCGACCAGACAGGCCAAATCGACTAGCCCGGGATCGAACGGACCATAGTTCGGCAGCACCAACCAGTACACGTCGACGATGTGCATGAGAACCATGCACGCCGCACCGGTCGCGAGCATCGGCAATCGCCGTTTGACGTTGCGCGACATCAAGAACCAAAACGGCACGAAGAAGTGCAGCGCGACGAGCGCGAGGGTGATGCCTTTCCACGTCCCTTCGTTGTCGCCCCAGCGCTTGTGAAACCAGGTCACTTCGTCCGGAATGTTCGAATACCAGGTGAGGAAAAACTGCGCGAACGCGATGTAGGACCAGAACACGATCCAGCCGAAGAGCAGCTTACCCATGTCGTGATAGTGCTCGACGTTGACGGCGTTCCCGAGCAGCCCGCTCCGCCGGAGGAGGAGGGTCATCAAGATGAGCGATGCCATCTGAAACAGCGCGGACTCCGCGAAGACGTAGACACCGAAGATGGTCGAATACCAGGTCGCGTCGAGCGACAGAATCCAGTCGAACGCGAAGAATGTGAGGGTGAAGCCGAACAGAATCAAGGCCGGGGGCGCAAAGCGCTGTGCGGCCACCGTGTTCTCGAGCGCCTTTGTTTTGTCCTGCTCGGTGGACCATTGAAAGTACCGCTGGGCGAGCCAGCTCCAGATGAGCAAGTACGCGATGAGCCGCGCCAGAAAGAACTGTCGATTGAGGTAAAAGCGCTTGTGCTCTACGATGCGCAGCTCGGCCTGCTCCTCGGCCCGCTCCATTCGTTTCGCGTTGGGCACCGGCAGATCGCGCAGCGCCGCGGGCTCGCGCGTCGCCAAACCGCGCTCGGCGACAAGCGGCGAAGCGTTCTCGGAGTGCTCTGCCGCAGCGGCCCTGCTGCCCTCGTTCGCGTGCGCCGCCCCCGTCCAGGGGAAGAGCTGCTGGATGAGAAGCACCAGCGGAATGACGAGTACAGCGAAAAGGGCCATAGGCCGCATGAAGAGCTCAGCGACGCGGCGAACGGTGACGCCCCAGGCGGCCTTCGTGACGTAAAGCACCATCACGAAGAAGAGGCTCCCCAGCGCGAGGGTCAACGGAACCAGAAAGGCGAAGAGGTACGCGAACGCGAAGCGGGCCGGATCGACCTTGTAGCCGTACGCTGCGATCGCGAGCCCCGCGACCCCAATCCCCGCAGCGACCTTCCACTTGCCCTTCCACGGCGAGTTCTCCGGGATGCGATACTCCCGCGACGCAGCGGCGTTCGCCTGTTTTGTCGTGATCACTTCTTGGGCTCCGTTTGCGATGGCTTCGCGGCGGCGAACTGACTGAGCTCCAGCGCGCGGACGTAGGAGACGATCGCCCAGCGGTCCGCGATGGGCACCTGCGGGCCATAGGCTGGCATCGTCCTTATGCCGTGGGTGATGGTGGCGAACATCTGGCCATCGGGCATCTGCCTGATGCGCGGATCTTGGTAGGCAGGAATCGGCGGGAAACCGCGCGATTCGCAGGGGTCGTTGGACGTTTCCCGCTTGCAGGCGATCATGCCTTTGCCGTCGCCGGTGAGCCCGTGGCACGGCGCGCAGTAGATGCCGAAGCGCTCCTGGCCTCGAGCCAGCATCTTATCGAGACCACCACCCCTCTGGACCACCTGTTGCGGCACGCTCAAGACGTACCCGGTCTTGTCGGCCTGCAACCCCGTTGCCGTCTCGGGGTCGTCCTCGTAGCGGTCGCGCGCGATCGTCCCCTCGACGGGCGTCCGCATCGTGCGGTGATCGCCGAAGAACTGCGAGAACGACTCCGGGTTGTAGCGTTCGGTGTCGTACATGTTGCGCTCGAGCAAGACGGGGGGCTCTCCGCTGCGATCGCCCCGGCAGCCGAGCAATGCTGCGGCGGCGAGAGCCGTCATCGCCGCAGAATGCAGCCGAAGTCCGATGCTCGGCCTCACGACTCTTCCTCCTCGACCATTTCCACGTTCTTCGCGTGCACGTCGCGGAGCAAGGCGCTCGTTCGCTCCGGGTGAAACTTGGGGTCGTCCACCTGGATGGATAGGAAAAAGTGATCGTCACTGAACCTTCGGAATCGTTCGGATTCGAAGATGGGATGATTGTGCCGGGGGAGACCATTGAGGTGCAGCATCCCGATGACGGCGCCGAACGCGGAGAGAAGAATGGTCAGCTCGAACAGAATGGGCACCATCGACGGCAGCGTGCCGGGGGCGCCCGGCGGTTTGTCGCCCACGACCGTCGGGTAATCGATGCCGTTCATCCAGTGCATCATCACGAACGCCCCGGTGAGCCCCGTCAGCGCGCAGGCGATCACGATCCACCCCACCCTCGAGTCCCTCATTCCCATGGCCTGGTCCATGCCGTGAACCGGAAACGGCGTATGGGTATCCCACCTGACGTATCCCGCGTCGCGGACCTTCTCCGCCGCGTGGAGGACGTCGTGTGTCGAGTCGAACTCGGCCAAAACTAGCGCTGGCGTGCGCCCACTCTTGGTCCTCGGCTTGGTCTCCATCACTCCGCACCCTCGGGCAGCATCTCGCCGCCGCGCGCCGGCTCGCCCGGTCCGGGCGCTCGACGCGACTGCTTATCGCCAGCCAACCCATCGGCCGCGCGATGGGGGTCGGCCTGCGGCATGGTCCCCTTCACCTCGGCCATGGCCACCATCGGCAGCCAGCGCATGAAGAGGAGGAAAAGCGTGAAGAAGACCCCGATCGTACCCATGAACGTGAGGACATCGATGATCGTAGGACGGAAGTAACCCCAGGAGCTCGGGAGAAAATCGCGGTTCAGCGAGGAGACGATGATGACGAAACGCTCGAACCACATACCGATGTTGATGAAGATCGACACGACGAACATCACAGGGATGCTCGTGCGCAGGCGCTTGGACCAGTAAAGCTGGGGGATGGCGCAATTGCAGAAGACCATCCACGCCCAGGCCCACCAATAGGGTCCGGTCGGCCTGTTTTTCAGGAAGTGCGCCATTTCGTACTGGTTGCCGGAGTACCAGGCGATGAAGAACTCCATCGCGTACGCGTAGCCAACCAGCAAGCTAGTCAAGAGCAGGAACTTGTTCATCAGCTCCAGGTGCCGCATCAGAACGACGCGATGGAGCTTGAAGACCGAGCGCGCAATCAGGAGGACCGTCTCCACCATTGCGAAGCCGCTGAAGATGGCGCCGGCCACGAAGTAAGGTGGGAAGATCGTCGTGTGCCAGCCGGGGATGACAGACGTCGCGAAATCCATCGAGACGACGCTATGCACGCTGAGGACGAGCGGGGTCGAAATGCCGGCCAGGATCAGGTACGCGCGCTCGTAGTTCTGCCAGTGCCGGTTGCTGCCCCGCCAGCCGAGGGCGAGGAAGCCGTAGATTCGCTGGCGCCACTTGTCCATCGACCTATCGCGAAGGGTCGCGAGATCGGGAATGAGCCCCGTGTACCAGAATAGGAGGGACACCGTGAAATACGTGCCGACGGCGAACACGTCCCAGAGCAGCGGCGACTTGAAGTTCGGCCACACCGTCATCTGGTTGGGCAGCGGAAAGACGTAGTACATCAGCCAGGGTCGCCCGACGTGGATGCCCGGATAGATGAGCGCGCATATGACCGCGAAGATGGTCATCGCCTCGGCGAAGCGATTGATCGCCGTCCGCCAGCGCTGCCGGAAGATGAAGAGGATGGCGCTGATGAGCGTCCCGGCGTGACCGATACCGACCCACCACACGAAGTTCGTGATGTCCCACGCCCAGTACACTGGCGACGTATTTCCCCACACTCCGACGCCACGCCAGAAGAGGTAGGCGACGCACAGAGTGAAGATCCCAGCGAAGGTGGCGGCGAGGAGAAAGCAGATCCACCAGCCGCGCGGCGCCGGCTTCTCGGTGATGCTCGCGACCTCCTCGGTCACGTCTCGAAGCGAGCTGCCGGGCTGAACGAGGGGCGCCTCGTCGAGCGCGCGAATCGGCTCCCAGTACGCCATCAGGCCATCTCCGGGTTGGGGTTGCGAACTTTGCCGAGGTAGGTCGTTCGCGGGCGGGTCCCCAGCTCGGCGAGCAGCGCGAAGCGCCTGTCGGTGCGCGAGAGCTTGCTCACCGCGCTGTTCATGTCGTTGACGTCGCCGAAGACGATTGCGTCGGTGGGGCACGTCTGCTGACAGGCCGTGCGAATCTCGCCGTCGCGGACATTACGGTATTCGCGTTTGGCTCTGATCTTGGTCGCCTGGATGCGCTGCACGCAATACGTGCACTTCTCCATGACGCCACGGAAGCGAACGGTGACGTTCGGGTTCTGCTGCATCTGCAGCGTCTCGGGGAGGCCATCGGTCTCCTTCCACACCGAGTCGTTGTGCCAGTTGAGGTAGTTGAAGCGACGAACCTTGTACGGGCAGTTGTTCCCGCAGTACCGCGTGCCGATGCAGCGGTTGTACACCATCTCGTTCAACCCCTCGGGGCTGTGGACGGTCGCGTTTACCGGACAAACGTTCTCGCATGGCGCCGCTTCGCAGTGAACGCACATGAGCGGCTCGTGGACAACGAGCGGCTCCTCCACCGATGCGCCCATGTCGGACCGTTCGACGTAGTAGCGGTCCACGCGCAGCCAGTGCATTTCGCGTCCGCGCCAGACCTCGGTCTTGCCGACGACGGGCACGTTGTTCTCGGCCATGCACGCGATGACGCACGCGCTGCAACCAGTGCACGCGTTTAGATCGATGCTCATCCCCCACTGGTGGCCCTGGCTGTAGTCCTGCTGCGCCCACAGTGGCAACGCGCGCGGAGGCGGAGCGTCGAGCTCCGCGAAATTCGGCTTCTGGCGGTATTCGGCCAGGGTCGCCTCGTGCGCGATGGGGCGCCCTTCCGTCGAATTGTGCTCCTGGGTCTGCGCGAAGAAGTACGCGTCTTCGCCCGTCTTGCTCAGCTGGGCACCGACCGCGAAGCCGAGCGCCCCCGTCGTTCGAAGGGGGTAGACGTCGAAGCCGCGACCGTTGCCGATGCGCCCGGCCGCCTTCCTCCCCCACCCTAGCGTGAGGCCCACCGAGTGATCGGCGTGGCCCGGAACGAGCCACACGGCGGCGGTGATTGAGCGCTCGCCCACCGTTATTTTCACCACGTCTTTGTTCTGCAACCCGAGCTCCTTCGCCGTGGATGGCGAAAGGATCGCAGCGTTGTCCCAAACGAGCTTCGTCGTCGGGTCGGGCATCTCCTGGAGCCAAGGGTTATTGGCGTGGCGCCCGTCCTCCATCTTCGGGCAGGGCGCAAACGTCACCTCGAGCGAGGCGGGTCCCGCTCGGGGCGGGAGGCGGCGCTGGTCGATTGCGGCGGCGATGTCCTTGGCGCGCACCGGCGGCGGCGCAGTCGGCGCTGCGGCGCGCTGGAGAATTCCGACCGCGAGGGCGCGTGACCAGTCGCGCTCGACGTCACTCATTCGGACCGGAACGAGGTTGCCGGCCGTATCGCGGCACTCTCCCTTGCCGGCGTCGCTAAAGGCGGCGCACCCGGACAGGCCATGAATGGCGAGGATGGTATCGTGGGCGCTCGCGCGCACGGCGACGTGTCCGTCGCGATTGGGCTCGTTCGCGAGAAGACCCAGGAGCTCGATGTCGCCGCGCCCCGCGAACAAGGGAGCAATGAGCGGCTGCTGCAAGCTCACCGTGCCGTCGAGGGACGTCGCATCGCCCCAGCACTCGAGCTCGTGGGCGCGCGGGACGTGCCAGGTACACCTCTCGCCCGTCTCGTCGACGAAGAGCGACGAGTGGACCGTGAACGGGACCTTTGCGAGCTTCGCGCCGAACGAGAGGTCGGCCGGCGCGTCGTAGACCGGATTGCCGCCGAGAATGATGAGCGCGTCTACCTGGTTGGCGCCGATCGCGTCGGTGAGCGCCTGAATGTCGGTGCCCGCGTCCAGCTCATCGGCGTCCGCGACGGGCGCGTAACTCACGATCGTGCCGACGCCGCCGAGCCCCGCGTTGAGCACGTGCGCGAGGGCGTGTACGGCCGGCGGCTGGCGCGAGCCGACCACCACCAGGGCCCGCCCGCGGTTGGACGCAAGATCGTTTGCCACCGCGGAGAGCCACTTGGGTGGAATGCCCTCCGCATTCCCCAGCTTGCCGACCGTTGCCTGCAGATCGCCGAGCGCTACGCCCTTTTTCCCGAGCTCCGCCGCGAGCGCATACGCGTAACGCTCGACGTCGCTTGCGGGGAGGCGCAAGCGGTGGTCGGCATTCGAGCCCGTCGTCGTCCGGGCGGGCTCGACGACGTAGAGCCGGCTCATCACGTCATGCGATGAGCGCAGCCGTCGACCTCCCGCATAGAGCTTGTTCGCGCGGACGTTCCCGGACTCGGTTTGCAAAAAGTCGCTGTCGAGCGCGACGATGACGCGGGCTTTGTCGTACGCGCACAGGACGTTCAGCGGCCGGCCGAAGGCGAGCCGCGCGCCCTCACGCGCGTTGCTGTCGTTCGTCGCCGACCAGACGTGAACGCGCGCCTTCGGGAAGCGCTGGGCGAGCGAGCCGCGCATCCGGATTATTGTCGGCGAGACGGTCGGCTGCATGAGGATGCGCAGCCGCGTGCCCTGATCCTTGTCGTACGCCGCGAGGCGCAGAGCGAGCTCCTTCTCGAAATCGGCCCACGTCGCGGGCACGCCGCCCTTGCGCGGCGCCGTCGAGCGCTCCGGATCGTACAGGCCGAGAATGGCCGCCTGCGTCACCAGATCGGCGGCTCCCAGGCTCGACGGATGAACCTCGTTGCCCTCGATCTTCGTGGGCCGACCCTCGTGCGATTCGACGAGAAGACCGACGGCGTCGCCCCGGCGCTGTATCACGGTCGCGTAGTGAGAGGGCACGCCGGGGATGACGTCCTCCGGCATCTTCGTATACGGAACGATCTTCTCGACCGGACGCCGGCAGCCCTCCGCGCCTACGAGCGCCATCGTCGCCGCCATCGCGCCCAGCAAACCTCGCCGGCTGACGTAAAGAGCCTCCTCGGTGGGCGCGGTGTCGACGTGCCCCTTGGCGAACTCCGCCGCGCTCTGCTCGCTGAGCGCCGCGGCAGACGGCGCCTCCTCGATGCGCGCGCGCTCCTCGAGGCTTCGCCAGTACTGCGGCGATCCGGGCCAAGGCTCTCGGACCGGGTAAGGCGCACGCTTGGTCATCGGTGGCACCCCCAGCAGTTCTCGGGCGGGTTCAGGTGACGAGGGGTGTCGACATGCCCTTCGTGTCTCCAGGGCATGTTGGTTACCTCTGCTACCGGGCGAATGTGCTCACTGTCGCCCTGCTTCTCTCTGACGTCACGGTGGCACTCCACGCACCAACCCATGCTCAAGGGCTTCTCCATATGCACCTGTTCCATCTGGTCGATGCGCCCATGGCACGTGACGCACCCGACACCTGCCGTGACGTGCACGCTGTGGTCGAAGTAGACGTAGTCGGGCAGCTTGTGAATGCGGACCCATTCCATGGGCTTGCCGGTCGCCCAGCTTTGGCGGATGGGCTCGAGCATCTTCGAATCCGTCTTCACCAGCTGATGACAGTTCATGCACGTCTCGGTCGGTGGCACCATCGCCAGCGGCGCGCGCTCGACATTGACGTGGCAATACCGACAGTCGAGGCCGAGCTGCCCGGCATGCAGGCGGTGCGAGTAGGGAACCGGCTGCTTCGGCGAGTACCCGACCTGCGTGTACCAGGGGGAAAAGTAGTACCAGATGAGCGCCACCACCGCGACGAGGCCCAGCGCGGCGGCCGCGCCAACGACCTGCGGCAGCTTGTTCAGGGAGCGGGGGAAGATTTGCATGAGGGGGTCGGGGGAGATGACCACGCGGCGTGCCGCTGAGCAGCGACAGCCCCGCGCGGAGGATGCTCGGTCGCGGCGGGACGTTCGGGAGCGATCGAGCCCTTGAACCGCGCGCTTATACGAAATCGTGCACTCTGAGACAACGGGATGTTTCGCGAAAGATCTGCGCGATTTGGAGCGCGACCGGGCTCCCCTTTTGAGGCGTTGACCTGCCGGTGGACCCGGTGCGCCGTGGAATAGGGCAAGCAGGCCCCCCTCGACAAGGGCTGCGACAACGGCGGAAGGCGCGGACGCGAGGACGGCCGTGAGAACGGACCGACGCCATGGCGCGACAGGTGCCGCCGTCGCGCCGTTCGGGCAATGAGCACGGACCGAGCCGGCGCCCCTGGCAGGACACCGGTCGGCGGAACGCCTTCACCTCGGCGCCAGATCTTATATGATCGGGCCGTCCGATGCCCGACGCCCGAAAACAGCGCGTCCTCATCGTAGACGACCAGCTTGCGATCGCGCGCACAGTCGCGCGGATGCTTGGCCGCTACGTCGAAACGGTCACGGTCGGTTCTGGAAGTGACGCGCTCGACATGTTTCAGCGCGGCGAGCGGTTCGATCTCGTGCTGAGTGACGTGATGATGCCCGGAATGACCGGTACGCAGCTCTTCGAGCGCGCCCAGGCGCTCGATCCATCGATCGCGGCCGTCTTCGTTTTCATGACGGGGGGCGCCATCGGCGAGGAGCGGGAGCGGATGGTCGCGACGGGGGCACGTCACCTGAGTAAACCGGTGGGCGTGGAAGAGCTCCGCGCGCTGCTCGATCTCCGCTGACCTCGGCCTTCTTCGTCCTAGACGAGCTCCCGGCGTTCGGGGAGCTCGGTGTGCTCAATCGGGCGGGGCGGTCGATCAAGAGCTCGGCGAGCTCGGTCGAGAGAGCACTCGAAATGCTGACCAGCGTCGCCAGCGACGGGTTCGTTCGCCCCGCCTCGACGCGGCGCACGTGAGCGGGCTCGATGCCGAATCGTTCGGCTGCCTCCTCGACCGTCCAACCCTGCTTCTGGCGCAGCTCGCGAACGTGCCGGCCGAGCTGAGCGGCCACGCGGCGAAAGGCGGCGGATTTGCGGTGGTGAAGGGTCTTCGGGATTCCCTGTTTTGGGGGAGCGCGCACGGGCGCCTAGACTCGTCCCGCTGCGATGCGGCTACGAGATCATTAATGATCGGCCGGTTTTTCGCGTGCGGAGTCGCGTCCCGCGTCGGTGGCAGGGCCCAGCAGCTCGGCCAGGTCGACGCGATAGACACGCGCCACGCTCAAGAGCACCGCCAGCGACGGGTTGGCTCTCCCGCTCTCTAATCGGCGCAGCACGACGGGACCGACGCCGATCCGCCCCGCCGCTGCCCGCTGCGTCCAGCCGCGAGCCGCTCGAAGCCGCCGGAGCCTGCCGGCGAGGCGCAAGGACAGGCGCCGCAGCGCGCGGCGTGAAAGACGCGTGGGCATCCGGCTTCGATGTCCGGTACGGTCAGCCTCCGTCGCCCGTTAATAGGGAGAATCGGGAACCCGGCGCGACGGGCGCCCGGCTTCCGCTGCCGGGGCAAAGGTCAGAGCGTCGTGCGCGGCCCTCCGCTCATCGCACGAGATGGACTTCGCCCGAGCTCCAGCGAGCGAGCGCGTCGTCGTCTCGACGAACGAGCAAGCGGCCGACTTCGTCGATACCGCATGCGACACCTTCTTCGGCGGTGTCGCTCCGAACACGCCGCCCGTACAGCGCGTCGGCCGATGCCAGGCGCCCTGCGAAGGGCCCGAGGCCTGCTGCGGTCACCGCATCGAAATCGGCCTCGAGACGCGACAGGACATCGACGAGGAGCTCGGCGCGATCGGGCGGGTGACCGGTGACGATGGCGATGGACGTCGCCCGCTCGGAGAGGTCTCCGTCGAACCCGTGCGTGAGGACGTTGATTCCAATGCCTACGACGATGCTCTCGACCCGCGGTCCAGCGATGGCGGCTTCGACGAGGATCCCAGCGACTTTCCTTCCGGACGCGAGCACGTCGTTGGGCCACTTGATGGCGACCTCGGCTCGGGGAGCAGCGGCCGCCACGGCATCACGCACCGAGAGACCCGCCGCCAGAGCGACGGGCGGCAGGTGGGCTGCAGGGCACTCGACGCGCAGGAGGACGGAGAAAAGGAGGCTCTCGCCACCGGCCGACTGCCACGAGCGGCCCTGACGGCCGCGACCGGACGTCTGTTCCTCCGCCACCCATACTTCGCCGTGCCGCGCGCCGGCCTTGGCCGCCCATTTCGCCTCGTCATTGGTCGATGTGGTCGTGGCGAGCAGGTGCATCGTGTGGGCGAGCGAACCGGCCCGCGCGATGAGCGCGTCGGCAGCGCGCTGGAGATCGCTGCCGATGTGGCCGGGCGAGGGGGTCACTCGAAATCGAGCCCCACGTCGGCAGACTCCACCGAGTGGGTCAGCGCGCCCACGCTGATGGCGTCGACTCCTGCCCGGGCGAGAGCGCCCACGCGATCGAGCGTGATTCCACCGGACGCCTCGACCTGGGCACGGCCACCGGTCCGTTTGACCGCTTCTTCCACCATGGCCGTGCTCATGTTGTCGAGCAGCACGATGTCGACGCCTGCGGCGAGCGCCTCGTCCAATTGGTCGAGCGACTCCACCTCGCACTCGATTTTCGCGGTGTGCGGCGCGAACGCCCGCGCACGCTCCACCGCCTGACGCACGCCGCCACATGCGGCGACATGGTTGTCCTTGATTAGCACCGCGGAACCGAGATCGTTGCGATGGTTGCGCGCGCCGCCGACGCGCACCGCATACCGCTCGATGGCACGCAGCCCGGGCGTTGTCTTGCGCGTGTCCGTGATGCGCGTCCTATAGCCGGCGGGAATGGCGTCGACGAATGCCCTTGCGCGCGTCGCGACACCGCACATGCGCTGCACAAAATTGAGCGCGACACGCTCGCCCATCAAAATCGAGCGAGCGCGCCCTCGCACCGACCAGAGGCGCGTCTGCGCCGCAACGGCGACGCCGTCCATCACGTGCACGTCGACGGCCAGGCACGGATCGACGCGCCGGAATACGCGCGCAAAAACGTCCCCCCCGCATGCTACGAGAGGCAGGCGCGCGACCGCGTGGGCAGACGCCTGGGCTTGCGCGGCAATGCACGCCTCGGTCGTGATGTCGCCCGACGCGAGGTCCTCCTCGAGCGCAAGCGCCACGACGCGATCGACTACGACACCGGGGAGCTCGAACACGGCGCGCAGTCTACATCGGCAAGGCGCCTGGCGACGAGAGACTCGCCCGGGTGTCAGTACAGTCCGTAACCGCGACCGAGCGCCTGCGAAGAGAGGTTGCAGATGGCGTGGAACGCAACGGATGCCCCGATGCCGCCGGTGCGCGCCCGCAACCACCCAAAGAGCAGCGCAGGGAAGAAGACGGCGAGCCGGGTGGGCAAATGCACGGTCACGATGTGCCCGAGAGCGAAGATCCCCGCGCTTGCCAGGAGCCCCGGCCCGACGCGAGCGCCGAAGACGCGCCACCGCGGCGGCCAAACCTCATCCAACTGCGTCTGGAGATACCCACGGTAGAAGGCCTCTTCGGGGAGCGCGACGACGAAGACCTGCCCCAGCATTTCGTTCGCAGCTTCCATGGGGTCTAGCGCGAGTGCGAAGGCCGTCATCGGCGTCGCGTGGCTCCACCACGCCCTCCAGCCGAAAAAAAACGGGACCGCGACCACGACGGCCGCGCCGAAGGCCCACCCGCAGGCGACCACGGCTTCGCGAAGGAGCGTCACGACTCGAAGTCGTCCGGGGATGACGGCGCCGCCGAGCGCGAGGCCTGCGCGCCGGACATGCTCGTCATCCTGTCGCCACACCAACGCCCATGTCGCGGCGAAGAAAACGAGCCCGACCAGGGTCGTGTGCCAGCGCTCGGGCAGCCCGACGGCGATCACGCCGACGGCGAGCGTCACGTCGGCGGACACCCACAGTCCCTCTGCGAGCTTTCCGTTGGACCCGCCGGCCGCAGAGGTCGGAGCCCGCGGCCCTTCGCGAGCCGGCGCCGGCGCTCGGTCCGCCGATCGAAGTCGCTCCCCTAGTTCCGGCATTGCAGCCGGGCGGCGAATGCCTCGGTGTGCCCCGCTTCGACATCGAGCCATGAGACGTACCACTCACCGCGCGTGCGGCCGGCCGCGATCCAGGGTCGTGGCTGATCGCCGGTGACCTTCCCGAGCGTCGTCATGGCTCCGACTCCGTCCCGCGAGATCGCCGCAAGCCGTACGCGTCCGCCCTCGTAAAAGGCGACCTCGGCGAGGCCGTCGACCCCAGACGCGACGGCCGGGTGTCCGCCGCGCGCGTCGAACCGCTTGCGCCAGAGAATGGTCCCCTTCGCCGGGTCTATCAGCGCAGCCTGCGCCCCCCGTTCGACCTCGTGCCAGACCAGAAAGCAAGCGTCCTTCGCGCACGCGAGCGATGGGTACTCCCCCCCCACCCTGTCCTCGTTCACCACGGCGGCTTCGCCCAGCTCGCGACTCGTCTTTGGGCCCGGCTGGAGGCCCGACTGCCAGTCCGACGCGAGCGGCAATCGCATCCGCTCGATGACGTGCTGATGGTCGTGCTCCAGCGCATAGGCAACGAAGAGATTGGCGCTGGACACCGCAATGCTCGGCACGCTCGCCCGCGGCGGCTTTCCCTTCTCCGGCTCGTAGTCGGTGACGCGGACCTCGCCGCCCGACGGCTTGAGCTCGGAGTCCAGCCGCCTCAAAAAGATGTCCTCACCCTCCTTGTCGGGGCTGTCCTGCCACGCCACCCAGAACGTGCCATCCGGAGCGCGATCCATCGCCGGCCAAAAGAGGCCCGCCTTTGCCGCGGCGACGACGGCGCTCATCCCGCCGATGCGCCCGTCTGCGTCGAGCCATCGAACATGAACGCCCGGCTCGTGCCCGCTCCTGTCCCAGAAGAGGAGCACGACACGGTCCTCGACGGAAAGCAGCGCCGGTCGCATCGCGTAATCGGCCTCCGGAGTGAGGTCTCTTATCGGCGACGCCGCCCTGCCCGCAGCGTCGACGAGGACCGAATAGACGTGTTCGTGGCCGGGGCGCTCATGATCGTCGGTCCACGCCACCACGGCGCCCTTCGACGTGACCGCGAGCGCGGGACGCCCGACCGCTCCCCCGTAGCCGACCCGCGGGTGAGACAGCCCCGCCAACTTGCACGGCCCATTCGTGGCGCTGGCTGCCCTCGCATGTTCGAGCAACGACCTAGCGAGCGGTGCAGCCCCCGCTTCGACGGCGTCCCTGAACTTGCGCGTCGCGCCCTCCACGTCTCCGGACGCAAGCAGCTGCTGCCCCTGTTCGACGAGCCCCATCCATCTGGGCGGCTCTAGCGCCGAAGAAAGCGCCGGCGAGGCCGGCGAGGGAACGCCGGTCCTGCCGGCCGACGCGGTGCCGCCACCCGGGTCCGATGCGATGGTCGAAGTGGGAATGGCTGGCCTTCTTGGATGAAGGACCCTCCCGTAAAGAAACACCGCGATGACCGCAGCCGCCGCCAGCGCAACGGCCGATGCGATGATGCGCGATGCCCGGCGACCGCCGCCCGCGGCCAACGCGGACACGCGCTCGGGCGCAGCCGTCGGAGGAAGGTCGGTCGCACTGTACTCCGGAGCGACCCCTGGAATACCGGGACGGGCAAAGAAGTCGGGGGGCGGCGACGTTCCCGGACCAGGGTGCTTGGGGGCGCGTTGCGACGGGGGGCCCGGCCGCTCGCGCGGACCTGCCGGCTCGTCGGTGCGCAAATAGGGAGCCTCGAGCTCCATCGGGCTCGGCGCGCTCAAGAAGGCGAGCGATATGGGGGCCGTGGGCGTGCCCAGCGCCTTCGCGAGCTCTTCTGCGAGCTCACGTGCGGTCTGAAAGCGACGGTCGGGGTTGCGGTCGAGCGCCTTGAAGAACCACGCATCGAACTCCGGTGGCAAGTCCGCGCGCACTCGGCTCGGCGTCGGGAGCTGCGAGGCGGCTATGGCCGCGAAGGTCATCGCCACGCCCTGGTCGGTGTTCCACACCGGCCGGCCGGTAAGGCACTCGAACGCCATGCAACCGAGGGCCCACAGATCGGACCGCTGGTCGACGTTGCCTTGTCCCTTCACTTGCTCGGGGGACATGTATGCCGGCGTTCCGAACACGGCGCCCTCGCGCGTAAGGCGCGCCGTCTTCTCGTCGGGCTTGACCGGCGAGTAAAACTTGGCAAGCCCAAAGTCGAGGATCTTGACGATCTCTTCGCCGTCCTCGCCGTGGACCAGGTGGATGTTTTCGGGTTTGAGATCGCGGTGGACTATCCCCGCCGCATGCGCCTTTGTGAGCCCCTTAGCCACCTGGGTGATGATCCGCACGGTGGTGCTTGCGTCGATGAGGCGCACCGTCGACATCCGGTCGTAGAGCGACTCTCCCTCCAGCAACTCCATGGCGATGAAGGGACGGCCGTCTTCGAGCCTCCCCGAGTCGTACACCTCCACGATGTGCGGGCTGCGCACGCTCGCTGCGGCGCGCGCTTCGCGGAAGAAGCGCTCGATGACGACCGCGGAGCTCGCGAGCTCGGAGGAGAGGACCTTTATTGCGACCTTCTTTCCGATGTTGACGTGCTCCGCCTCGTAAACGGCGGCCATGCCCCCACGTCCCAGCTCACGCCCGACCTTGTACTTGCCCGCGAGCAAGGTACCGACGCCGATGATGTTCTCCGATTGGACGGCGGCCATTAGGTTCGCGCGGGCAGGCTGGCCATCGAAACTTACGCCGTTTCGGCCCCCCGCTAAAGCGCAACCGCCAGGCAGCGAGAAGAAGCGCCGCCCGACGCCCGACCCAACGAGCCGCCCCCGCGCGCCTTGGCCTCATCGACGCCTGCGCACACGGCGCGCGCTGCATCGACGCTCGCATGCAAGCGCATTGGCGCAGCCGGGGCGACCGGCGTGTTGGCGCCGTGCTGGCGACCTCCTACCCTGGCATCATGAGCGCGGGACTCGAAGCTGGGCGCGAGCGCCTGGCGGTGATCGGCGAAATCGCCGCCGAGATCGCGCACGAGCTACGCAACCTGCTCCTCGTCATCGGGGCGAGCGCATACGTCGCGCGCCTGGAGGCGGGCAAGGGAGAGGCAGCGCGCGCCCTGCCGCACGTCGCCACGATCGAGAAGAACGCACGGCTCGCGCACGACCTCGTCGATGATCTGATGGGCCTTGCGCGCGGAGAGCCGCTCGCCGCCGAGCCGATCGACATCGGCAAAGCGATCCTCACCGCGCGCGCGGACATCATGGACGGCGCTGCGCGCTGGGAGGACGGCTTGATTGCGGCCGACGTCCGCGTGCGCGCGCATCCACGGTTGCTGGCGAGGATGCTTCATGCGCTCTACGAAAACGCAATTCACGCCGCCGCGCCACGAGCCCCGTGCGTCTCTACACGCGCATGGGTACAGGGCGACCGGGTGCTGGTCGAAATCGCGGACGATGGACCGGGCGTGAGCGCTGAGGTGGCAGCGCGCATCTTCGAGCCGCTCTTCACCGCGCGCCCTGGCGGTACCGGCTTGGGTCTGGCGCTCGCCCGTCGTATCGCGCAAGCGCACGGAGGTGCGATCGCGCTCGTCGCGGGGGCGGCTCAGGGAGCTACGTTTCGCATCGAGCTGCCGCGTTGACGGCGCCATTCTGCCGACGCGCTCCTCTTCGAGTTCGAGAGGAGCGCTCCCGTTCTCGAACTCAGCCTTCCGGTATCGCACGCGAATGCGACGCAACACGCGGCGTAGCGGGCGAATCGGATGCATAGTGGCGGCTCCATGCTGCCCATTCGTTTGCGAGGAGCGCGCGCGAACAACCTGCGAGCGTTGGACCTGGTCCTCCCGCCCGGTCAGCTGGTCGCGGTGACGGGGCCGAGCGGCGCGGGCAAGTCCTCGCTGGCGCTCGACACCCTTTATGCCGAAGGGCAGCGCCGGTTCGTCGAGAGCTTCAGCCCATACGCGCGGCAGTTCCTGGAGCGATTGGAACGACCGCCCATGGACGAGCTTTCGCCGATTGCAGCGACAGTCGCCGTCGACCGCCGTGCCCCGGTGAAGTCGAGCCGGTCGACGCTCGCCACGCTGGCCGATCTGGAGCCCTACCTCGCAGCCCTCTTCGCGCGGGAATCCACGCCCACCTGTCCCTCCTGCAGCGCGGCGGCCATCGAGACCTCCCCACGGGACGCGGCCGACCAGCTGGCCAGGACGTTCGAAGGGACGCGAGCGCTCGTCACCTACGAGATTCGTCCCGACGGCGGCGAGGAGTTTCTCGAGCTCCGCGAGGCGCTCGCCAGAGATGGTTATCGGCGGCTCATCGTGGCGGGAACCCTCCGCGACATCGACGAAGTGCGACCGAGCGAGGCCACGTCGCCGGGTGTGCGCATCGAGGTCGTCGTCGATCGCGTCCAGGTCGGCCCGCGCGACGCACGCCGACTGGAAGAGGCCATCCAGACGGCGTGGCTCCGGAGCGGCGGCCACGCCGAGCTGCGTGTAGAGAGCCCCGCCCAGCGTTCCTCCGCTGGCGAGGGAGCGGCCACCCATGTCGTTGTCGCGCGGGGGCTCGTTTGCCCGCGATGCGTCCGCGTGTTCGACCCGCCCCGTCCCGGTCTCTTCTCGTACAACTCGCCTTTCGGCGCGTGCGAAGCTTGCCGCGGCTTCGGTCGCG
>JALYHV010000118.1 GCA_030776205.1 Myxococcota bacterium
TCTGGGAAGCGATGCTCCCGAGGAGGACCACACGATTTGCGGCATCGAGCGCGCGTGCGACGGCCTCCGCGTCGCGCGCGAGCGGCTCGGTGAAACGCGCTTCTTCGGCGTGCACGTCCACGGAGGCGAACGCGCGGAGGGTGCTCGCCGTGACCGGCGTGTCGACGGGGAGGAGGCCGCGGTCGGGCGTGATGACGAATGTCCTACCGCTGGGCGCAAAAGCGCGTGCGTACGTCGCTTTTCCGCGGAAATAGAGCCCGCTGAGGAAGCTGAAGACCTCGCCGATCGGGGCGCCTTCAGACGAGCGCACCCGGAGCGCGAGGGGAAAAGACGCCCCGTCGCGCAGCAGTATCTCTGCGCGGCGACCGCTCGTGCTCGCGGGCGACAGCAGGAACGCGCCCACCACGTTTTGCGCGCGTGTCACCGATGGTAGAGGCTGCAAAATGTGATCTTCCGGGACACCGGCACCCGGCGGAGAGCGTTTCATGCGCCGCGTACTCTAGTCCCGTGCGTCGAGGATTCCCCGTCGGGTGCGCACTCGCCGAGCGCCGACAAGCCGCGGTGCATGTCGCCGGCTGTTGCGTGCTACCGTCGCCCGCATTTCAGCCATGCGCATCCTGTCCGGAATTCAGCCGAGCGGCACGCTCCATCTCGGCAACTACTTCGGCGCGATCCAGCAGCACATCGAGCTCCAGGAGACCGCCGGCGGCGCAGACCACGCCTTCTACTTCATCGCCAACTACCACTCGCTCACAACCTTGCACAACGCGGCGCGTCTACGCGCACTGACGCGGGAAGTCGCGGTCGATTACCTCGCGCTTGGCCTCGACCCGAGCAAGGCCACCTTCTATCGCCAGAGCGACGTCCCCGAAGTGACCGAGCTCGCGTGGCTCCTCTCCTGCGTCGTTGGCAAGGGGCTGCTCGACCGCGCGACGAGTTACAAGGACAAGATCGCCAGAGGGCTCGAGGCCTCGATGGGTCTCTTCAACTATCCCGTGCTCATGGCGGCCGACATTCTCGTCTGTCGAGGCACGCTCGTGCCCGTCGGAAAGGACCAACAACAGCATGTCGAGATGACGCAAGACATGGCGGCGAGCTTCAACGCGGCGTTCGGGCGCGAGGTCCTCGTCAGGCCGGAGTGGCGCTTCTCCCTCGGCGCGAAGGTCCCCGGCATCGACGGCGAGAAGATGAGCAAGAGCTACGACAACACGATCCCCATCTTCTTGCCCAATGACATGACGGAAAAGCAGGCGTGGAAGACGTATTTCGCGTCCATCAAGACCGACAGCAAGGGTGTCGACGATCGGAAGGATCCGAATGACACCTTGATGACGCTGTACCGGTTGCTCGCCCCGGCACAGGCAACGGAGCTCGAGCCGGCGTACACGAACGGTGGCGTCGGCTATGGCGACCTCAAGAAGCGGCTGCACGAAGCGTACAACGACAGGTTCGGGGCTCTCCGCGACAGGAGGCGCGTGCTCGCGGCCGACGAAGGGTTCGTGGACGACGTGCTCGCGCTCGGTGCCAAGCGCGCCCGGGCGGTCGCGTGCGAAGTCATGGCAGACGTGCACGACGCGAGCGGGATCGTAACGGCGCGACGGGCGCACGGGTGATCCGAACGCGTCGGCTCGATCGACGCCAAGCGCGACGGCCTGCGCACCTGGGCCGCCGTCATGGAGGCCGACCCCGACGAGGTAGGCGCTTGGGCCAGCGTGGTAGAGGCCTACCCCGACGAGGTAGGCGCTTGGGCCGGCGTCGTCGACGTCTATCTCGACGAGATGCGCGTCTGGGTCGCTTCGGCCGACGTCTACCTCGATGAGATGCGCGTCTGGCTCGCTTCGGCCGACGTCTACCTCGATGAGATGCGCCAACGGTCCGCCCTTGATATGGGCCGGAGGCACCGCCCATTCAGCCCGGGCGCGTTATGTCTGTTGAACTAGAACATGTGATACTATAGTGAACAGCGCATGAGAACGATGCGCCGAAGAAGCGGGCCGTCCCTGGATCTCGGGCGGACGCGCACGAAGTCAACGTGGGCTTGCCTGTTGTCGACCGCGCTCCTCGGCGCAGCGCCGCTGGCCCGGGCTCAGGATGCGCCGCGGCCGCCATCGTCGTCGACCGCCGCCGAAGCGCCTGCCGTCCCTTCACCGCTTTCGTCTGACGCTCCGCCCGCGGCGCCGGTCATCAATTCTCGGCCGCAACCTACCGTTTCCATCGCGCCACCCCCCGAAGCGCGACCCTCCCGAGCTACTCCAGCGGCCAAAGGGGGTCCGGGCGATCCGGCCTCGGTCGCGGCGGGGCCAGGCGGGTTCTCTATCGGCAGCTTCAATAGCGAGTGGCAGATCCGCTTCCGCGCCCTCGTGCAGGCGGACGGCCGGTTCTGGTTCGAGGACACGGAGCGACCGCAAACAAACACGTTCCTATTGCGCCGCGTCCAGACCCCAGTCGAGGGCAAGTTGCCCTATGGGATTTCGTTTTTGGTCAACCCCGACTTCGGGGGCGGCACGACGACCCTTCAGGATGCCTACCTCGGATTGGACATCGAAGACGGACTTCGACTCCGTTTCGGCAAGTTTCGACCGCCATTCGGGCTCGAGCGGCTGCAGCCCACGTCGAACCTGTCGTTCGTCGAGTTCGGCATCCCTACCCTGTTGACGCCCAACCGGGATGTCGGCGCGATGGTCTACGGCGATCTGTTCGGCCGGTTCTTCGGATACGCGGCAGGCATCTTCAATGGCGTCCCCGACAATGGCACCGGGGACCTCGACACGGACAGCGACAAGGAGTTCGCCGGACGCGCTTACCTACGACCCTTCGCGCCGCTGAAGAGCGACGCGTTCGGGCGACTCTTCATCGGCGTCGCCACCACGTTCGGCCGCGTGCACGGCACGCCCACCAACCCGAGCTTCAGCAGCCCGGTGGCTACGCCCGCGTACAAGACGCCAGGGCAAGCCACCGATTTCGCGTACATCGGGGCCGCATCGGGTGTGGCGCCCGACTCCTCGAACACGGTCGTCGCCAATGGTCCCCACAACCGGTACGGCGTGTACCTTTACGAAGCGCTCGGTGCGGTCAGCCTGATGGGCGAATACTACCTTGCCGACCAGGAGGTTGGGCGCGCTGGCAAGGGCAACGTCTGGATCCACAACAAGGCCTACCAAGCGCAGGCGACGGTCGTCCTCTTCGGCGCGAAGGCCGCATACGATTTCGTCCACGTCCAGACGCCTTTCGAACCATCCAACGGGCGTTTCGGCGCGGTGGAGCTGGCGGCCCGAGCAGGACACCTCGACATCGACTCGAGCGCGTTCCCGAACTACGCGTCGCCGAGCGGATCGGTGCGCGGCGCAACCGAGGTCACGGCCGGCGTCAACTGGTACTGGAGCGACAACGCGAAGCTCGTCGTCGATTGGGACCACACGGCGTTTCAGGGCGGCGCCAGGACACCTGCGGAGGTGCAGCAGGGACAGCGCGAGGCGGAGAACATCGTCCTGCTCCGGGCCCAGCTGATTTACTAGTGCGGGATGCCATCATTCCACTTGACGACGTCCGCTATAGAAGACACACTTACTCGTAAGGAGGACGTCGAGTGGCCCCGTTCGCTCTCCTTTTGCCACTGCGCAGCGGGCGCCTCGCGCGCGGGGTCACCCAATGAGTGCGCGAACCCGCGTGGCCTTCGTGGGCGGGATCGACCGGCTGGAACGTCAGATCGTCGCGTTCGGTGAAGAGATGGGAATCGACGTCGAGGTCCACACCGGTCGTACCAGCGGCGCCAGCACGAGCCAGCTCTCCGCGCTCGTTCGTCGGAGTGATCTCGTCGTCGTCGTCACGGGCACGAACAGCCACAATGCCGTAAACGTCATCAAGCGCGAAGCGGCAAGGCGCAACGTGACGGTTCGACTCGTAACGTTCTGCGGCGCGTCTTCGGCGCGCGCGTTGTTGGCAGGCGTCCACGCCTGAATTCGTCTGCACGGAGAGCCCATGATCCACGCGAGTATGCGCGCCGTCGGGAAGGAGATCGGACACCGTGGCCAGGGACAGACTTCGCGCTGTCCCTACTCCCAACCGGAGGTTCGATGTCATGAAGATTTCCCTTCGAGCATTACTCGGCAGCAGCGCCTCGGTCATCGCGGCAACCATGTTCGGGCCGACTGCCCGCGCGGATCGTGACGGCAGGGCGCCTGCCGGCGAGCCGCGTCCGGTCGCGGTCACGGTCCTCGTGTCGGAGCCGAACACCGCGGACGGGCTCATTTTCCTGACGCCGACGGCCGCTGCGCCCGCCGACCCACACGGGCCGGAAATTGTGGACGGACGGGGTCGTCCCGTATGGTTCGATGAGCTCCCGAGCGCCGAGAGCGCGTTCGATCTGCGCGTCCAGCGGTACCGCCACGAAGCGGTGCTCACGTGGATCCAGAGCAAGGGAGTCTTTTCTACGGGACCAACCACCGGTTACATCGCCGATCGGCACTACCGCGTAATCGGCACGGTCCAGGCGGGCAACGCACTCACGGCAGATATCCACGAGCTTCACCTCACACGGAACGGCACTGCGCTCATCACCGCGTACAACACGGTGCCACGAGATCTTTCGCTCGTGGGTGGGCCGACGGACGGTCTGGTCACCGAGGGAGTCGTTCAGGAAATCAACGTGTCCGATGGCACCGTTCTGTTCGAGTGGCACAGCCTCGACCACGTGGGGCTCGACGAGAGTCACGCGCCGTTGCCGACGTCGACAACGGTCCCCTGGGACTATTTCCACATCAACGCAGTGAGCGAGGACCACGATGGCAACCTGCTCATCAACGCGCGAAACACGTGGGCGGTGTACAGCCTTGACCGTCACTCCGGCGCGGTCATCTGGCGGCTGGGGGGAAAAAAGACGGATTTTTCGCTCGGACCGAACGTGCAGTTTGCGTGGCAGCACAACCCCACGGCGATCGACGACGACGGGCTCATTCGCATTTTCGACAACGAAGCAGGCCCTGCCATCTTGCCGTACTCGCGGGTCATCTGGGTACGCCATGACGACGTGACGAAGGCGGCGAAGCTGGAACGGTGGCTCAAGCATCCCGACGGGCTGTCCGCTGCATCGCAAGGCAACGCGCAGGGGCTCGAGAACGGCGACACCTTCGTAGGCTGGGGTCAGCTTCCGCGCTTCTCAGAATTCGACAGTGACAACAAGCTCGTTTTCGATGCGCAGCTCGCGACGGGCTACAACAGTTACCGCGCGTACCGCGACGAATGGATCGGCGAGCCGAACACCCGCCCAACGGCGAATGTGCAGCAGCAGGCAGACGGCGGCGCGGTGGTCAATGCCGTCTGGAACGGCGCGACCGAGGTTGCCGTTTGGGATGTCCTCGACGGGTCCGGTGACGAGAGATCGAACGATGAACGTCGCGTCTTGAGGTCCGCACCATGGAACGGCCTTCGTACGACCATTCCTGTCGACGAAATCCCGAAGACGGTGGTTGTCGTCGCGAGGAACCGCGCGGGCCACGAGATTGGCCGGTCTGTCGTGACGCCCGTCCGCACGGAGGCTCGAAAGTGATGAGCACGACCATCGGCTCCTCGGACGCTTACGCCGACTGCCGAGAGGCGGAATGGCTCTTATCTCGTCTCGCGACGGACCTGCTTCGCCTGCCGTTCGAGCGCCGAACGCGCATGCTTCACGTTCGTGCGCTGAAGCTGAAGCGCCTCGTGGGGCAGTGGGGCCGAGCGATGCCAAGCGACACCGAGCGCATCGCGACGCGCCAAAGCATCCTGAGCTTGCGACGTGAAGCCGCGGGCTGGCGCGAGCTTTTGCGGTGAGCGGCGCGCCCGGTGTTCTTCCCGAGTGGTCGTGCCCTGGCGTGTGTCGTCGACGCGGGGCACGGCAGTCAAATCGACAATTCGAGACGAACACCTTCGCTTCCTCGCGATTGACTATGATCCTGTCACCGACGCGAGCGTCGTGGCCTCCGTCTGCCCGCGCGTCAGCTCCACGATCACGCGCTCGCTGGAACGCAGCGCCAAGCGACGTTGCGGCGGACGGTCTTATGGTTGAAGAGCGCGAATGCCTGAAAGACGAATCCGATCCCCCTCGGAGCGCACGGGCACACGCGTCACGTCGCGCTCGTCGAAGAGCACTCGGCCGCTATTGGGGATCTCGAACCGAGCGATGACCCGCAGGAGCGTCGTTTTCCCCGATCTCGACGCGCCCGAGAACGACGCGCGACGCTCGTTCATCACCGT
>JALYHV010000119.1 GCA_030776205.1 Myxococcota bacterium
GCGCTGCCCAGTGCGACGAGCGCAAGCCACGGCACGCGCGGCGGCCGGTCGGCGCACCATCCCGCCACGATGCCGACGGCAGCTCCGACCACGGTCGAGATCGCGGTGGCGCCCATTGCGATGAGCAGCGAGAGTCTGCCCGCCTGAGCCAGGCGAGCGAAGACGTCACGAAAAAGCCGGTCGGCGCCGAGGGGAAAGACACGGCACGGACCGACGGGGAGCCCCCGAGGCGAGAGGCCGTGAACGAAGTCACTTTCGAAGGGGGTATGGCTCGCGGCCAGCGGCCCCAGCGTTGCGAAGACGACGAGTGACCCTACGAGGACCCCGCCGACCATGGTCGAGCGATGGCTGGCGAAGCGCGCCCACGCAGCCTCGTTCCGCACGCGTTAGCCGCTGCTTTCATCGGTGAGGAACGCGAGCAGGGAAGTCGCGAAGGCGTCCGGGCACTCTTCGGCTGGGGAAGCTCCACAATCGAACACCTCGAATCGCGCTCCGCCAAGCTCGCGCGCAAGTCGGCGTCCGTGCTCGACCGGCGAGGCGCGATTGCCGCGGCCCCAGATGACTAGCGTTGGCGCGGTGACTCGCGGCACGCTGGCCGTCAGGGGCCGGGTGTCGAGCATGGCTCGCATGGTGGCATACGCAGCCTCTCGGGCGGCAGGAACGTCGAAGACGTCGAACAACCGGTCGACGCGACCCGACGCGATCCGTTTGTCAATGGCGCGATTCTCGGCGAGAAACCGCCTGCGAAACAACGCTCGTCCCCAAAGCTGCTTGAATGCGAATGGGCCCAGGATCGGCAAACCCGCGACGCGAGAAAGCGCGTCGGGGCGAGGCGGATAGACGAGCGGGTTCACCAGCACGAGCTTTGCCACAAGATGTGCGTGTGCGGCCGCGAGGGTCAGCGCGACGGCCCCTCCCATGGCGTGACCGCAAAGCAAGACGCGCCCGAGCCCAAGGGCTGCAACCAAGTCGACGAGAGACTCCGAAAAGCCATCGAAGTCGTACCGGTAACGACTGGGTGGCGGCTTTTCGCTCTCGCCGAAGCCGGGCAGGTCCGGAGCGATCGCGCGAAACCGCTTGGACAGGGGGCCGAGCACTTCTTCCCACGTCATGCGGCTGGCGAGGTAGTCGTGTACCAGCACCAGCGGCGGTCCGTCGCCTGCCTCCACGAACCGCATCCGCGCGCCGCGGGCGGCGACGTCACGGATCCACGGGTCTCTGGGGTCGCGCCGCTGTGGCGTCATGGTGCGGGCTGCTGCGCTGGACGATAGGCCTGGCCTTCCGTTGCCGGCAAGCGTCTACCGCAGCCAGAGCTCCGTTCCGCCGCAACAAGTTGCCCCCGAGCGCCGATTCCAGGCAAGTGACCCCCTTCGACTCCGGCGGCCCGATTGTCCCTGTCGCGCTGTGCGAGCGTGGTGTGCGCTACGAGCTCCTCCGACGTATCGGCAGCGGTGGATCGGGCGACGTGCATGTGGCGCGGGCAGTGGAGCCCGGCTTTGATCGACTGGTATGCATCAAGCGCCTGGGCGGTCTGCTGGAAGAGGGCTCGGCGGACGCGCTTCGGGAAGAGGCCCGCCTCCTCGCCCGCGTCCGCCACGCAAATGTCGTGTCGTTGCTGGCTCTCGGCGAGGATCCTGCGCACGGACCATTTCTCGTTCTCGAATTCGTGGAAGGGGTCGATCTGAGCCGCCTGGTGAGATGGCTCCACCAGGGGACCGAGCGGCTACCAGACATGGTTGCCGTGCACGTCGCCTGCGCACTGCTACGGGCGCTTTCAGCGGTTCAGCGCTTCCTGCCAGGTCTGGTCCACCGGGACGTTACGCCGCAAAACGTCCTCGTTTCGCGGGAGGGCGAGATCAAGCTGGGGGATTTTGGCATTGCGCTCGCGCGCGATAGGTCCCGATCGACTCGGCCGACGTTCGTGAAGGGAAAGCTCGGCTACATGGCGCCCGAGCAGATAACCGGTGCGGAGCTGGACCCACGAACGGATCTGTTCGCCGTCGGAGTGATCCTGTACGAGCTGCTTTGCACCGAGCGGCCGTGGGGCCCCGTTCGCGGCATCGGCGAGTTGCGCGCGGTCACAGAGAAACCTTCGGTTCCCCTCCAGGCCCGACGCCGTAGCGTTCGGCCTGCGCTCGCCCTCGTCGTGGAGCGGCTCCTCGCGCGCCGACCCGACGAGCGCTTTTGCTCTGCGGAAGACGCGCTGCGCGCGCTTGCCCCCCACGGCGCCGGTGAGCTTGGTTCGCTGCGTCTCGCCGGCTACGTCCGGCGGGCGCAGATGTAGAGGGAGAGCGATCGCGCAGGATCGACAGGACATTTCTTGTCAGCGTGGCGATCTAAGCACGCGAAACAAGTTCCATAATGGAAAGGCTCAAAAAAAAGGCAGACGATGGATTGACCACGATCTTTCGCGTGCCTTAGGCTGCAACTGCGTTGGATGATCGTGCGGCAGGTTGTCGCGACGATGGGACCCGCTCCCGGAGAGCTGCGAGCGATTCGGGCGGCGATGGAGTGGGAGACCAAGGGTCGGGTACGGGCGTCGCGCACGCCCGCATGCCGTCCCAACGGCAGCGGTCCGTCACCGATCCGCCGGGAGGAACCGAGCATGGACCCGAAGCACGATCCGCAAGACGATGGGCAGGCGAGCGCGATGACCACGGGCGATGATGGGCCGCTAGCGCTGACCGTCGAGCTAGCCCCGTCGGTCACCCGCGAACAGCGTAGGTCGCGCCGAAAGCGTGCGATTCGCGCTCGCACGATCAGCGTAAAGCGCATGACCAAGCGCGAGCTGGAGCTCGGAAGGATGCTCTATCCAGAGGTGGCCGAGAGCGACCGGCCTGTGCTGAGGGTTGATTGCGCGGACGGTGAGCGCCCGTGTCCCTTCGTTTCTTGCAAGCATCACCTGTTTCTCGACGTTTCGGCACGCACCGGCGCCATCAAGTTAAACTTCCCCGATCTCGACGTCTGGGACATGTCCGAGACCTGCGCGCTCGACGTCGCCGACCGCGGCGGTACGACGCTCGAGGAAGTGGGCGCCATCATGAACCTGACGCGAGAGCGCATCAGACAGGTCGAGGTAAAGGGCCTTGCGAAGCTGCTTGCGCTGGGTGAAATGTCCGCTCTCCGCGACTATGTCGAGGAGGGACCCACAGGAAAGCGTCGTCTTCCCGTTCTCGAGGAGGAGGACGACGATGAAGGTGACGCCAG
>JALYHV010000120.1 GCA_030776205.1 Myxococcota bacterium
ATCTTCGACCGCGCAGGCGACTCGGGCGTCACGAACGTCATCGTCGGCGAAGCGACCATCGAGGACGTCGCAAAGCCGACGGGCGTTCCCAATCTTTGGTCGATCCCGGCGGGCCCCATCCCACCAAATCCCGCCGACCTGCTCCACTCCGAGCGTTTCCGCAACTTCGTCGAGGGCTTGTCTGATCGCTTCGATCGCGTGATTCTGGATAGCCCGCCGCTCGTAGCGGTCACTGACTCCGCCATCATTTCGACGCTCGTTGACGGTACGATCTTCGTAGTGCGTGCCTTCAAAACCAGCAAACACGTGAGTGCCCAAGGCTTGCGCGCGTTGCGAGACGTCGACGCGCCGGTGATCGGCGCCGTGCTCAATGCGGTGAACGTCAACCGGAACGAATATTCCTATTACTATCGTTACTACTACTATAAGCAGGATGGATACCATTCGACGTCCCCGAGCGCGCAAGACGAATCGCGAAATGCCGCGCCGCCCAATTGAGCACTAACGCCGTTGTTCTGCGCGTGCACCGAAAGCGGCGCGGACGCCCCTCACAACGCCCTCGGCGGTCTGGCCAGGTCCCCACTGTTCTATGATCCGGCGCGAGGCCGCTTTCATACGATCAACCTCGTCCGGGGCGGAGGACCAAGCCGAGCAGAGCTCGGCGAGACGGTCGACATCCCCGACAGGAAAGACCGCACCGTTATCTTTCACGAGATCGTATGCGCTGCCGACCCGCTCGGACGCGCAGATCGCCATGCCGCAGGCCATCGCTTCGTTTATCACCATTCCCCAGGGCTCGCGCTCCGAAGCCTGCACGAACACGTCGCATGCTCCGTAAATCGTCGGAAGCTCGCTCTGGTTTCGAAACCCCAGGACGCGCACGTCCTGCTCGAGGCCGGTACGTGCGATCTCGGCACGAAGCTCGGCCATCTGGGGTCCGTCTCCGACGTACACGAGCCCTGCATTTGCCTTTCTCCGCGCCCGCGCAAACGCCCGCAGAACGTCAAGCGGCCGCTTATGCGCGATAATCTTGGAGCAGTACAGGAACAGCGGGCGATCGATCGGCAGGCCTAACCTCGAACGTGCCGCGGCCGGGTCGCTACGCGCTTCCGCGGAATGATCAGCGAAGTACTGGTTGTCTACGGAATAGGGCGACATCGATATGCGGCTTGGAGAGACGCCGTAGGCGCGAAAGTAGTCGCGGCTTTGCGTACCGATTGCCAGGAAATGGTCGATCCGCATAAAGAGCGCACGAAGGACGACCTGTTTCAGCGCCCGCTTGGAAGGAGACCGGTGGTCTACGAGCACCGACTCGCTCCGCAGGAGCACCCGCGTGCCCCGCGCCCTCGGTCCGATCAGGGCGCTAAGCGTGCTCACGCTGGCGTAGCCGTGGATGACCACCGCGTCGTAATCGCCCCGCGCGACGGCGAGCGGCAGATCGGGGTTCACGAGACCCCCGAAGAAGAGCGACGGCCGCGGCGACACGTTCTTCAGGAACCGGTAGCGAAACCCCTCCAGCAGTGGGACGTCGAACTTGATGGCCCTACCGAACTGGCGGTCGAACGTCTCCTCCACGCCATGATGGTGCAAGAAGAGCACTTCCAGGTCCACGTCGGGCCGAGCGGCGAGCGCCCGGTACGTGGGGGCATGGTAGGGGACGGGGTGGCTCGATACGAACGCGATGCGCAGCGGCCGCCCGTTCTCGACGCGCGCTTCGCTCACGATTTCCGGACGATCTCCACCTTGGGCAGCGGGAAGATGAGGCCGCAGCCCCGCTCGATCGTCGCGCGCTCGCGCTCGAGGAACTCCGCGCGGAAATGCCAGGGGAGCACGAGATAGTAGTCAGGGCGCATCGCACGCGACTCTTCTTCGCTCACGATGGGGATATCCGTCCCGAGGGTCCGCGCGCCGTGCTTGTCCGGGTTTCTGTCGGCCGCGCACTCGATCATCGAGTTGTCGATCCCGCACCACTGAAGGATCGTGTTTCCCTTCGTCGAGGCGCCGTAGACATGAATGCGCTTGCCCTCCCGCTTCAGCTTGCGCACGAGCCCCCCGAGCTCTTCGCGGTGGCGTTCGATGCGGCGCTGGAAGGCGCGGTACGGCTCGTCGGTGTCGAGCAGCTGCTCGAACTCGGCCTGGCGCAACGCGCTGACCGTCCGCTGGTCCTCGGCGCTGGCCCGCTTCGCGCTCGACGCGTGCGCGATCGCGCAGCGGATGCTCCCGCCGTTGATGTCGTTGAGCGACGCGCGAACGACGCGCAGCCCCGCCTCGCGCGCGATGCGCTCGAGCACCGCGAGGCTGTAGTACTCGAGGTGTTCGTGGCAAATCGTGTCGTACGAGTCGTTCTCGAGCATTCGCGGCAAGTACGCGAGCTCCACCATCCAGACGCCATCCGGCGCGAGGACCTCGGCCACGGCGCGCGCGAAGGCGACGGGGTCCTCGAGGTCGTAGAACATCGCGATCGACGTGACGACGTCGAACCGCTCCCGCCCATAGAGCGCCGCGAGGCGGGGCGATGGAAACGTGTCTTGCACGACCGTGGCACCCTTGACGGTCTGCGCGACGTCCGAGGGGTCGACTCCGAATTTCGTGTAATCGGCGGGGTACTGGTCGAGCAGCGTGCCGTCGTTGCACCCGATGTCGAGCACGCGGGCGCCCGGCTTGCCCGCGATCGCGATCGCCTCGCGGGCGATTCCTGCGAGGTGCGTTCGCATCGTCTGGTTCGTGCCCGAGCGGTACCAGTACGCCGAGTACAGGATCTCGGGCGGGGTCGAGTGCTCAAGCTGAAGGAGACCGCACGCGCGCTCGTCGCGCGACGTGTCGCAGCGGAGCAGGCGAAGCGGGATCTTCCGGCTGGGCGGCAGCTCCTTGCCGGCTTTGACGAAGGACCCTTGAAGGTGCTGCTCGCCGAGATCGATCACCTTGGTGAGCGACGACGATCCACAGATACGGCACGTCTTGCGATGGATGAGATGCATGGTTTCCTGTGCTCAACTCACGGCCGCGGAACGCGGCGCTGCGATGCTTGCGCGCCGCCTGGGGCGGCTGAGGATCTGGTCTATCATCCCGTGCCAGCGCGCCTCGAACGCCGGGTAGCCGAAGCGCTCGAGACCCGGCGGGACCGCCTTGGGCCGCGAGAGCGCCTCGGTGATGGCGCTGGCAATGGCCTCCGAATCGTACGGGTCTACCTGGTGGGCGAGGAGCGACCCGTCGAGCAGGCGTTCCTCGTCGTCTTCGCAGCGCGACCCGACGACTGGCACCCCACAAGCCATGGCCTCTAGGAACGCGAATCGAAGCGGGTAGCGGTCGAAGCTTGGCCCCGACCCTGGCATCGCGTACACATCGCCCAGGCGGTAGTAGTCCGCTTTGCGGTCGGCGGGAACGAACCCCGCGAAGACGACGCGGTCCGCCACGCCGAGCGCAGCGGCCTTTTCGCGCAGGCGCGGGAGGTCCGGTCCCTCGCCCGCAACCAGGTAGGCGACGTCCGGCGAGGCGCGCGCCACCTGGTGAAGAGCCCCGAGCACCTCGTCGACGCCTATGTTGCGTTCCTCTAGGCGGTTCAGCGTCATGATCACGCGCTTGCCCTCTAGCCCGAACCTCGCGACGAGATCGGGCGCCTTCGGGGCGAGCCCATAACGGGTTAGATCGATCGCGTTCTCGAGCAGGTACTCTGGCGCGTCGCCAGCGGCTGCCCACGCCTGGAAGGCCTGCGTCGTGTGGCGGCGGATGGAGACGACCGCGTCGACCCGCGGCGCAAAGCGGTTCGACAGCCATTTGCGCGTCGGCTGCTTCACTTCGATTCCATACATGAAAAGGACGAGGGGCGCTTTTTGCCAGCGCGCGACCGGATAGGCCAACGACAGAAGATGCACATGCGTGCAGAGGACCACGTCGAAGGGGCCCTCGCGCAGCGCAGCCCGCATGACGGCGCCCGCGTAGCGCCCCTTTCCGCCCAGACCGGACACGTCCCACTCCAGGTTCTCGGGGATGCCTTCGGGAGCGAAGGGCATGACGCGCGGAACGGCGACGACACGCGGCCGGCTCGGGTGAGAGCACGTGCTCCGGAGGAGATTCGACGTGTAGAGCGCAATTCCCCCGTGGCCTCCGAAGCCGTCGGTTGCAATCGCGAGGACCTTCACGCCGGTTTTGCTTTCTAAGCCATCGCGCTTTTCGTCACAAGCCGGCCTGA
>JALYHV010000121.1 GCA_030776205.1 Myxococcota bacterium
CTCTCGCATAAACGAAATCTGCGCTCATCGGGCTTGATTTCGACGAGTGCTGGTGGAGCAGGTCGAGCCGCAGCTGGTTGGGCCACCAGTCGCGGTTCGACGTCCCTCCGCCGCCGGCGGCGTGGAACGGGCACTTCGCTTCGCTCTTCGTCTCTTCGTCAGTCATGCGGACATCCCTCTTTCGGCAACGGTTTTTCGGTCGGCGCACGGCCACCGCTCGCCGCCAAACCGTTGAAGGCTGCGGTTGCGACGCTCGACTGCCGATTCAGACGAGCTCAAACTACGGGCGTTGCGGCAACCCATCCAATCGATTGATTCGATGATGGGGATAGTGCCAACCTATCGCGCTCACCGCGAGTGCACCGTGAGGATTGCTTGCCGGGTGGGCACCGAGCTCGCTGCTCGCACGAGAAGCGCACGTCGGACTTACGCGTTCGTGTCCTCAGCGGGGAGGTCACGGGGATCCGGCAGGCTCGCCGCTGGCCGTCGGTCGCCGTCGTCCGTCGGGTGCTCTCCCTCGAGGGAGAACGATGTCATCGAGAGGGAACCCAGGGCATACCCGTCGATGAGCACCTGCGCGGCCTTGTTCGATGCCGAGGCGAGCCCCGCGAGGTGGAGGAGCGGAATGAGATGATCGGGGGTGGGGGCCGCGCGCCGGTAATCCGCGTGGTCTCGAAGCGCCGCTGCGTCGCTCGGTCGCTCCGTCAGGATCGCGCGCGCCGCCTCGTCGAACCGGTGCGCCCAGTCGAAGCCGGTCTCTTTCTTGGACCAATCGATCGCGCGAAGGTTGTGGACCACGTTGCCACTCGCGAGCACGAGGACGCCTCGGTCGCGAAGGGGCGCGAGACGTGTGCCGAGCTCGAAATGGAAGTCGAAGTCCTTGCGAGCGTCGATCGCGAGCTGCACGACGGGCACGTCTGCCTTGGGAAAGGCGTGCACGAGCACCGACCACGCCCCGTGATCGAGGCCCCAGCTGTCGCCGTCGAGCCCGACGTGCGTGGGCTTGGCGACCTCCGCGACCTCCTCGGCGAAGCGGGTGTCTCCCGGCGCAGGGTACTCGACCTCGAAGAGGCTCTTCGGGAAGCCGAAGAAATCATGGATCGTCCTCGGGCGCGCCATCGCGGTGACGTCGGTGACGCCGACATACCAGTGCGCGGAGACGACGAGGATCGCCCGCGGGCGGGGGACGCTGGCTCCAAAGGCGCGCCACGCCGACGTGTACCGGTTCGTCTCGAGCGCGTTCGTCGGGCTGCCATGTCCCAGAAACGCGGCGGGCATTCGCTTCGTCGTCGACGCGGGCGCGGCGGTCATGGGCTCAGCGCTCCTCGCGGAGTGGCGTCCGCGCGGCCGGCGCGGATCGAGAGTAAGCCGGCCGCGATTTCGACGAGACCGAAGGCGAGGAAGCCGAGGTCCCAGGCGAGCTGCCCCTCTCCCGGGTGAACGTGGTGGATGCCGAGGATCTGGTGGTCAATCGCTCCCTCGACGAAGTTGAAGAGCCCCCAGCCGAGGACGAGCGAGCCGACGAAGGTGCGGGTCGACCACGGCACGTCGGCTCGTTTGCCGGCCACCCAGAGGCGCCAGAGGCCGAGCGAGACCATCGTCCAAGTAAACGCGTGAAACAGGCCGTCCCACACCATGTTGTACTTCATGCTGAGGAGATCCACCGGAGGACGGACGCTCGATAGCATGTTGTGCCACTGCAGGATCTGATGGAGCACGATCCCGTCGATGAACCCGCCGAGGCCGGTGCCGAGCAGGATGCCGGAGGACAGGATGGCTCCTCGGTGCATGGCCTTCACGGCGTGGATCTCCGGTTCCGGGTCGCGCGACCGATGCGCTCTACGCAAACGGAAACCGTGCCGATGACGAGAAACGGAAGGAGCGCGTAGAGAAGATTCTGCCGGAAGTCGCAGCTCCAGACCTCACTCCGGGCTTGCCGGCCCACCGGGCAGCTGGGACATGCCTCCAGTGGTGTGGCGGACGCGAGGGCAACGAGCACCGCGGCTAGCCCGCACGCCGAACGCGCGATCGCCCCAATGCGCGGCATTGCTGTGCGGGCGCAGGCCTTTCGCCGGCATTGCGTCCACGTGGGCAATCGAACGGACGAGAACGCAGAGGACGCCATGCGATCCGTCGGAGGAGTGCAAGTGATGTACCTCGTTCTCCTCGGACGCCCCGTGCGAACGGGGCGCGCGGTCACGGTTTGGAATGACCGTGCAGAAACCGCCAGAGGGCATCGCCAAAAGCAGGGGAGACCAGCGCCTCGACATGCCCGCCGCCGTGAATCGTCCAAAGCTCGGCATCGATGCCGGGCGGGCAGCCCCCGGCTTTTGCGACCGTCGTCTCGTTCCCTGGTAGGGAGGCCACGAAGTCGAACGTCTCGCCGTCGTCCATCAGGCTGCCGGTGCAACCGTCTCGCGACGCCCACGTCGTGACGGTCCCGTTCGCGGAGGGATACGCTGGGCTCTGCGGGAAAGACGGATTCGACCCGCCGTCGTACGGAACGGTGGAATCCCGGTCACCATGAAGCTCGACGAGAGAGACCGGGCCTTTTGGCACGCAGAAAGACGGGTTCGTCCACACGGCGCCTGCGTAGCTATAGACCGCCGCGATTCGCTCCGACGCTCGGCAGGCGAGCACCTGTGCCATCATCGCGCCGTTCGAGTGACCGCCGACGAATACCTGTTTGCGATCGACCGTGTATCTGGACTCGACGTCATCGATTACCGCGTTCAGGTAGGCGACGTCGTCGACGTTCGACCCGTAGAAATTGCAACACACGTCCGTGGCATTCCAAAAGCGATTGCCCATGCTGTCTACGGTGCCGTTGGGGACGGCGTAGAGGAAGCCATACGTGTCACTGGCCGAATTGAAGTGAAAGATGGCGTCTTCCTCGATCTGGCCATTTGCGCTGTAGCCGTGGAGCATGAGGAGAAGCGGCGCCGGCCGAGCGGGATCGTACCCGGGCGGCACATGGATCGTGTACGGCCGGGAGGCGACGAGGGCGGCGGCCTGCGGCGTGAGGCTCGCGCCGTCGTGATCCCCCGCGTCCGCAGCGTTGTCCGCAACGGGCTGCGTTGCGGCGTCTACCGGCGCATTGCCCCCACCGGAATCGGCCGGCAGAGCAGGAGCCGGTGCTGCCGCGCCGCAGCCGACCAGCGAGAAAAGGACTGCACCGAGAGGTCCCCATGTTCGCGACTCCGTTGTCATGCGCTCGAGATTACATGTTCCTCACGGGCTCGTGACGACCGTGCCCTTGAATCGTTCCTGCGCAATGATCGCGGTGTGCTCGTATGAGCAAGATGTGGTCCCTGCACGATGATCAGGGCATTCCTCCCCGTGAACGCAGCAGCGTAGTCCGTGTACCCCGCGGCCGGCCGTCACCCTTTTGGCATGGAAGCGAGGCGGCGCCCCATTTCCTCGGACGAGACGTCCTCGACGTGGGTCGAGATCGTCCAGACATGTCCGAACGGGTCTTCCACCGTGCCGCTGCGGTCTCCGTAGAACTGGTCCTTGACCGGGCGCTTCACGGTCGCTCCGGCCTCTACGGCGCGCTTGAACCGCGCATCGACGTCCTCGACGTAGAGATTGATGCCGAAGGTGGTGCCGCCGAGGGTCTTGGGGCTCCTTGCGACGGTGTCCGGCATTTCCGGGAATTCGTCGGCGACCATGATGCGCGAGTCGCCTATCTGAAGCTCGGCGTGGCCGACCTTCCCGCCAGGCATATCCATTCGAAGGACCTCGGTCGCGCCGAGGGCCCGCTTGTAAAACTCGATTGCCTTCGCGGCGTTCTGGATGCTCAGGTACGGCGTCACGCTGTGGTACCCATCGGGGATGGCTTTCGGCTTCGTGGCCATGGTGTCTCTCCTTTACTTCGCCTGACGTGAGTGCGGCCGGAACATGCCACGGGCGATCGCGAAGACCAATGGTCATCCGATCCCGACGCTGGCAGACCAGCAGGTCTGCGACGGTACGCGGGAGGTTGTCCCCGCGTCCACGCAGAGGCTTCGAAGGCGACGGGGGCAGCGAGAACGAGGTCTGTTCTCGGCTCGGCTCGGCGCGGCGTTGTCACTCGTCTGTGGGGTGCCTCAGGCGAGGCGCGTGGCAGAGCGGGCCGGTTGCGTCGAGACCGGGCGTAAGGACGGGGACGCGTCCAGGCTCGGTCGGATCCGGGTACATGATCGACGTTTTCATGGTGCGCGACGCCTCGGCGGCGCAGAGCGGTAGGGCCTCGGAGGGCGTGGGTCGTGCCGCGCACGGATGGCGCAAGCCAAGGACGTGCCCGAGCTCGTGCGCCAGGACAGCGCGCAGACTGCGGGTGCCGGGCCGTTGCCCGTCGAGACTCCATCGAAAGTCGACGGCGTTGACC
>JALYHV010000122.1 GCA_030776205.1 Myxococcota bacterium
AGAGGACGCGTCGTCGATGCGATGAGGAGATGAGATACGTGCAGCTTCGTCGGTAGCGACGGGAAGAGGTCATGCGTGATCGCTACGGGATGCAACGCGTGTTCGAACAGGAAGCACTGCTGCTCGATGTAGCGATCACGTGATATCTCTGCACGAAGCCCGGCTGTTCGGTGTGGGAGTCATGCGATGATCCTGCACGAAGCAAGGCTGTTGGGTGCGGGATCAAGCCAGGCTCCTGTACGAAGCACGGCTGTGCGATGTGGGAATCATGTGAGTTCCTGCACGAAGCATGGCTGTCCGGTGCGGGGGTCATGCGAGCTTCGTGTACGAAGCACGGCTGTTCGACGCAGGAGTCATGCGAGCTTCCTGCACGAGACACGGCTGCAGATGCGGGAGTCATGCGAGCTTCCTGCACGAGACACGGCTGCACATGCGGGAGTCATGTGAGCTTCCTGCACGAGACACGGCTGCACATGCGGGAGTCATGCGAGCTTCCTGCACAAAGCACTGCTGCTCGATGTGGGAGTTACGCGATCGTCGCGCACGAACACCTGCTCCTCGATGTGGGAGTCACGCGATCTTCGTTCGCAGAAACCTGCTGCGTGGCGTGGGAGTGATGCGTTTTTGACCAAAAATCCCCCGGTGCCATGGACGGTCGGACTCTGCCGCAAACGGCGGCGAGCTCGCGGCTGGGGAGGATGATGGTCGGAGCCTAGCCGCGGCCCGTCCGAATCCTTGTGCGCAGGGGCGGAATCGAACCGCCGACACGGGGATTTTCAGTCCCCTGCTCTACCGACTGAGCTACCTGCGCGCTGCTGGTCTCGCTTGGGGCCGCGCACGGTGCGACACACCCGCAAGGCTGTCAAGCCGTGACGCCGCGACGCCCTCGTTTTGGAATCGTAGCGGGTCTCGCGCCTGTCGGCGCCTGGCGGCTCTGCCGCCGCTCGTCGGATCGGGAGGGAGGGAGACGTGCTTGCCGCTCGGCGCCCTTCGTCCTAACACGGTGCCATGCGAAGCGAGTGGGTGTCGAGGCGCGCGGGCGACCGGACGAAGACGCAACTGCACTACGCCCGAAAGGGCATCGTCACGGAGGAGATCGCTCACGTCGCCTCGCGGGAGCGGGTGGCCCCGGAGCTCGTGCGCGCAGAGGTGGCGCGGGGCCGGCTGATCATCCCGGCCAATGTGAATCACCCGAACCTCGAGCCGATGGGCATCGGCATCGCACTGTCGTGCAAGGTGAACGCGAACATCGGAAACAGCTCGGTGACCGGTAACGCAGACGGTGAGCTCGCCAAGCTCGGCGTCGCCATCAAGTACGGAGCGGATACGGTCATGGACCTCTCGACCGGGGGGGACATCGATGGCATCCGCTCGGCGATTATCCGCGCGTCGCCGGTCCCCATCGGCACGGTCCCCGTTTACCAGGTGCTCACGGAGCGGAAGAAGGTGTCGGACATCCGAGCCGACGACCTCATCGACATGCTCGAGCACCAAGCACGGCAGGGCGTCGACTACTTCACGATTCATGCAGGCGTGATCGCGGAGCACTTGCCTCTCGTGCAGCATCGGATCACGGGCATCGTCTCGCGCGGCGGGGCCGTCATGGCCCAGTGGATGATCGAGCACAAGAAGCAGAATCCGTTTTACGTCCACTGGGACAAGGTGCTCGACATTTGCTCGAAGTACGACGTGACCATCAGCGCGGGCGACGGGCTGCGCCCCGGCTGCATCGCTGACGCGAGTGACGCGGCGCAATTCGCGGAGCTGAAGACCCTCGGCGAGCTCACGGTTCGCGCGTGGGAAAAGGACGTTCAGGTTATGATCGAGGGGCCGGGTCACGTGCCCTTCGATCAGATCGAGATGAACGTCAAAAAGGAGATGGATCTCTGCCACGAAGCGCCGTTTTACGTGCTCGGCCCACTCGTGACGGACATCGCCCCGGGGTACGATCACATCACGAGCGCCATCGGAGCGACGATGGCGGGGTCGGCCGGCGCGGCGATGCTTTGCTACGTGACCCCCAAGGAGCATTTGGGCTTGCCCAACGAAGACGACGTGCGACAGGGGCTTATTGCCTACAAGATAGCGGCGCATGCCGCGGATCTCGCGCGGCACCGGCCGGGTGCGCGCGATCGGGACGATGCGCTCTCTCGCGCGCGGTATGCGTTCGATTGGAAGGAGCAGTTTCGTCTCTCACTCGATCCGGATACCGCACAGGCGATGCACGACGAGACGTTGCCCGACCAGTACTTCAAGAGCGCGGAATTCTGCTCGATGTGTGGTCCCAAATTTTGCAGCATGCACATGAATCGGGCCGTCGAAGAGTTCAATAAGCAGGTGGAGGAAGACAGAAAGGCGGGCCGGCGCACGCTCGACGTCTTCACGCCCTGAGGACCGTGGCGCGTCGCACCGAGCTCGCTCGCCTAGCCGTTGCCCTGTCCGCCGTGGTCTGCTGCTACGCAATGGCTGCCTGCCGAAAGGGGCTGCATCCGGGAGGGCAGACGTCGAACGCGGATTCGCTCGATACCGACATGGCCGGCGCGGCGCCTCTTTCGCCAATGGGTCCTCGGGAATCGGAGCAATGGTCCGCCGCCGCGGCGGGCGACGCGGAAGAGGCGATGCGCCTCATCGACGTCCTCGGCTGTGACGGCGTTCGCGAGCGGGCGGCGCGAGCGGAGCTCCGGATCACGGCCATACGGGCCATGCAGCACTGCGTGGATTTCTCGGAGCTGCCGTGGCTGGTGCACGTCGCGGCTGGGGGCGGAGACGCCGAAGCGCGCGCCGCGCTCGAAACGATCGACGATCTCGCCGCAACGCCACGCCGCGCCACTGATCCAGAGGATGGCGACGAGCTGCACGCCGGGTGCGTTTCGCTTCTCTCGCTCGCGCGGGAGAGCGCGACACCGCGAGAGCGTCGCGTCCTCGCCGTCAGGGCGCTGCGGATGCTTTCGGATCGCGGATGCGTGACACGCTCCGAGATCCCGAAGGACCTCGATCCACGCTAGCTACGCGGAGCTCGACGGCCCGTCCACGAGGAGGCGCGCCATCCGAACGAGCCGCTGCACGTCGCCGTGCGCGCGATCGCGGAGCTGGACGGCGCGAGCGTTGTCTCCCACCGTTATGGGCTCGCCGGCGCACAT
>JALYHV010000123.1 GCA_030776205.1 Myxococcota bacterium
TCGCAGCACTGCGCGCACCGAAGCCGCCAAGGCCTGGAGGGCGGAATTCTTCCGCAACGACAGCCCGCTGTTCCAATCCATGTTTTCAGGTCGACGCGCGATTGGAACGGCGCCCGCCGCGCGCGGGGTGCCGCACCGCGCGGATGTTGCCGTCGTTCGCCAGCTGGGCCTTCTCCTTTCGCGGTACTGGCGGGTGAAGCTCCGCGATCGAATGGGGGCGGCGATCATGTTCCTGCAGGCGCCCATCATCGGCGTCCTCCTATGGCTCGTGTTCGGCGGCCAGAAGAGCGGCGTTCCCTACTGGTGTCTCGGCGCGCTTCAGGAGCTCTCGAACAAGAACAACATGAGCCAGTCGGCCACGACGAACCTGCTCAACTCGATGCAGGCCGCAACGGATCACACCGCCGCGCTCTTCTTCGTCGTGGTGAGCTGCGTGTGGTTCGGGACGAGCAACGCCGCGCGCGAGATCGTGACCGAGCGGGCGATTTATCTGCGTGAGCGGATGGTGAACCTGCGCCTGCTCAACTACGTACTTTCGAAGTACATCCTGCTCAGCTTCTTTTGCGTCCTCCAGTGCACGATGCTGCTTGCGATCGTCTTTTTTGCGCTCGGCTTCAACGGCGGCCCGCAGGCATTTTTCCTCGAGCTCGGTAACATCATCGCCCTAGCCGTCAATGCCACGGCATTCGGGTTGTTCATCTCCACGCTGGTCGGCTCTGCGGAGGCCGCCATGGCCTTGACGCCCATTGCACTGATTCCGCAGGTCGTGCTCGGCGGCCTCATGGTCCCCATGACCACGAACCCGAACCTGCGCCCATTGATGTACGTGATGCCGTCACGGTGGGGATTCGAGGGTGCCATCGCGAGCGAGCGCATGGCCATCGTATCTTCGCCGGCTTGGAACATTGATCTTCACAAACCCGAGCTCACCAGCCCGCCTGACTTCATTTACGGGGGGCGCTTCCAATGCGCGATCGCGCAGGTCGCCAGCGACACGCTGAACGGCGCCTGGGGCTTCATCGAATGGAGCCTGCTTTGGCTCCCCTCCGCCGTGCTCTTTGGAATGACATTTTTGTTGCTGGGCTCGTTGCTGGTCGCCTTGAAAAGGCAAGACCCAGTTTGAAGCAATGCCGTGCCCGCCGCTCAGCGCAACGCGTACGCGGTCACGCCTTTGTGCCAGCCGTTCGGAGCGCCAACGAAACCGGGTGGGTGATAATGGCGCTCCAGCACGAAGACGTAGCGGCGGCCTTCAATGCGTAGGTAGCGCGCCGCTCCCATGGGCAGGTCGAGAAAGGTCCGCGCCGCCTGCACGATCGATGGCGTGATGATCTTCAGGGCGACGCGCTCGCCTTTCTCCTCCTCGGCTTTGAGCGCCCCGTCACGGGCGTCCTCGTCGTTTCCGATGTCGTCCGACGTGCCCCTCGCACCCTCGGCGGTGATCGTGCGACTCCGCGCAGACGCCTCGATGGTCTCAGCTGGAGCCGTTGGAAGAGCCACGAGCCACCACGCGAACGCCAATGCAGGGACGAGCATCAATTACCTCCGTGAGCTTCGAGCAGGAACCGCGCTTCGAGTCAGCGGCGGACCAATAGTCGAAACATGCCAACGGTCGCCATTTCCCGAAAACCCAATGCTTCTATCCGATCGCAAAATTCGCGCCGCCCGAAGCGCGTTGCCGGTCATGCCGGCACGTGAGGTTAGACAGCATCAACCGCGCGGCATCAAGCCCGCAGGCTCACGATGCAGCTCGCGGTCGGCCCCCGGTTAAGCGCTCTTGCTGCGCATTCCACGAGGATCAGAGTCGGCTGCGCGTCTGTGACGCCACTTCTAAGTTGTACACGCGTGATTCGTCGGCTGCGCCGCTCGGGAGGCTAGTCCGCTCGCGCGCGACGGCCGCTCTGAGTCACCACGGGAACGCCGAAGTTTGCTTGCCGCTCCAACAACACGTGGTAGCGTCAAGTCTCAAATGCGGGGCAAGATCCGAGTTTCTACGCCGGATCATCTAATCGCCACGTGGCAGCGGGTCATGATTCTGATCTGGAAGGTTGACACCACGATGCGCGGTGTGGCCGCCGCGCAAAGCGTCTACGATGCCTTCGCCGCCGAGCACCCCGCAGGAGTCTTCCTGCTCACGGTCGTGGAGCAGGATGCGCCGATGCCCTCTTCCGAGGTTCGCGCGGCGCTTGCCGCGTTCCTGTCTACCGGTGTCAACCGAACCTTGTTCTCGGCCGTCGCCCACGAAGGGACGGGCTTCCGAGCGGCATCGGTGCGTAGCGTGGTCACCGGCCTCGCGATGCTGGCAAAGCTCCCGTACCCCCATAAGGTCTTCGCGTCCGTCGACCAGGCGGCGCGTTGGTTCTGGATGAGCTCTCCCATCGCGAACGCCTGGGGTGAGACCGCGCTCATCGAAGCCGTCCACGACGTCCGCGCCCAGGTGGGCAGGGTTGCTACCGCGTAACGAGAAAGGGACGGCGGGGACTTCACGCTGTAACGCCTCGAGCCGTTGCTTGTTTTCGTGGCCGTAGCGCGTCCGTCTCAATGGCTCCGGTCTGCCGAGCCGGCAGAAAAAATCACCGAGCCGGACCGCGTTTCGCGCATTCTTCGGGCATTGGCGCGCACGTCATCGGTCGGTCGGGTCCTCAGCGGGGAAGCTCACGGTACGCGCATCACGGCGCTGCCCAAGCCGTCGGCATCCAGCGACGGTCTGCGGTGGAAGTTCGACGGCGCGCCGTGGAAGGGTCCCATCGCCGTCGAGTTCGGTGCCATGTTGTCGCTCTATCGATTCGACTTGGAGTTCCGTGAGCAGATCGACGGACGGCTCACCACGCGGACCCCGGCCACTATCGAGCGAATTCGGACCCGCCGACACGTTCGTTTTCTCGCGCCGCCGCACGTCAAGCTGCGATATCGCACACGCGACGATCGCCGCGTCGAACGCGTGATCATCGACATTTCGCGGCAGGGATTGGCCTTCACGGTCAGCGCGCGCGACGCGTTGCCGCTCGGCAGCGAGATAGCAGAAGCCGTCATTGACTGGCAATCGCGCTTGCGAATCTGCGGGCGCCTGGTCGTCCGACACCTTTCCGAGCAGTTCGGTGAGGGGGCGAAAGTCGCCGGTTGCACCTTCATCCCCCAGACGCAGGACGACGAGTTCCACCTGCGAGCCGAGCTCGAGCAACTCATGGAATCCGGCACCCGCATCGGAGGAGGATGGACGCGGGACCTGTGGGAGCTCTTTGAGAAGTCCGGCTACTTCACGCTCTCCAACAAGAGACCGGGCGACTTCGTCTCCCTCCGCCAAGCCTTCGAAAATGCCGGTCGGAAGCTCGCAGAGTCCCCGGGATTCGGCGTCCAGATCGTTCGGCCATCGGGTCGCGGGCTCGAGGCGTCGGCCTCCGTCATCGCGCTCAACTCGCAGGCCATGTTTCTTTATCACGTCGCGCGCCGCCACGGGACGCCGCCCCCTGGCGTCAACGGGCGCGACATCCTGTTCGATCTCTACGAGCGGGTCGCGCGGTGGGTCGGCGAGAACGAGTACGCGCGCTGGCTGATCGTTTGGGTGCAGGACGCGGCGCGGTTCCCGAAGAGCCTCCACCTCGACTTCGCCGCTCGACACGACGACGGCCACCGCGCCAGCGTCGTGAAGCTTCGCGCTCTCGAAGTTCCGGTCAGTCGCGACGACGAATCGCAGGTCAGGACTCTTTCGACCATCCCGCGCCTTCACGGCGGCAGAGGCGACTGGAGCATGCGCCACCCGACCGACGAGGAGCTCAACCAGATCGGCTCAGCTGCCGCCGCGCGCTTTCCTCCGTGCTTCGTCGCGTCTCACGCGCTCTTCGCCCCCTTCGAGCGGACGTGGAAGCGATGGAACGACGCAGGGCTGATGCGCGGCCGTGACATCATCGTCGCGGCGCGCGGGGGTCGCGTAGAGGCGGCTGCCATCGTCGAATGCGCAGAAGCGGGGCTCCACCTCTTTGGACTTCTCGACGTGGTTCGCATCATTCCGCTTGGATCCGAGGCGGAGGAGGCGTCGTCCGCTTTGCTCAATCACGCCCGGCATCTCTTCGCTCAACTGAGCAAGTCATTCTTCATTTATGCCTGCGAACCCGATGTGCCGCCTGAGCGATGGCCGCTCGGATCCGTCGACTTGGGTCTTACCCACTGCACCGTCATTTCGAGCGAGCTGTTGCCTCAGTTCGCGCAGCACATCTGGGAGCTGACGAGGGGGACGGACTGAGCCCTCATCTCGCCGCCGCGTCGACGGCTCGCCCGTAGAACGAGGAGACACCGACCGTCATGGTTCGACTCGCCGCCGAAGCTCATGCCAGAGGACGCTTTGCCAACGACGCCTACACGCCCGTCCTATTCCGGCCCGAGGTCCAGTCCGACCGGGAAGCGCTGGTGGGGTTGCGCGCTTCGGGCGACGTGCTCTTCGTCCATGACACCATTCGTGCGCAGCTCGCGGAGCTCGTCGAGACGCGCGTGCCCGATCGCAAGCTGACGCGCGACGAGGTGACTGCAGAGGCCGAATCGCTGATGGCCGAACCTTCGACGTATGGAACATGGGTGCACTACCCATGGTCGGGACGCCTCGTGCGCGTTCTTCCGAGCTCCGAGTTCGAAGAGCTTCGCACCAGCAGGAACCGCAACAAGATCACCCGCGAAGAGCAGACCCGCCTCGGGACGCTGCGCGTCGGGATCGCAGGGCTTTCGGTCGGGCAGTCGACAGCCGTCACGCTCGCGCTCGAGGGGATCGGCGGGGTCTTTCGCCTGGCCGACTTCGACACACTGAGCCTCTCGAACATGAACCGCCTGCGCGCGGGGGTGCACGAAATCGGCGTGAACAAGGCCGTGCTGGTCGCGAGGGAGATCTACGAGATTAACCCCTACGCCGTCGTGGAGGTCTTCTTGCGTGGGGTGCGGGACGACTCCATCGACGCTTTCTTCTCGAACTCGGCGCCGCTCGATCTCCTGTTCGAAGAGTGTGATGACCTGAAGATGAAGTTCCGACTTCGCGAGGAGGCGCGAAGCCGTCGCATTCCGGTCCTGATGGAGACGAGCGACCGCGGGCTGTTCGACGTGGAGCGCTTCGATCGTGAGCCCGAGCGCCCCCTCTTTCATTCCATGGTCGCCGACGTGAACCCGGAGCGGCTCGCGAACATGACCACCTACGAAAAGGTCCCCATCGTGCTGGACATCATCGGCGCAAAGACCATGTCACGGCGGATGGCGGCCTCGCTCGTGGATATCGACGCGACGATCAAGACCTGGCCGCAGCTGGCTTCGGCCGTTGCCCTCGGCGGCGCCATCAACGCCGATGCCGCGCGGCGCATCGCGCTGGGCACCTTCAACCAGTCGGGTCGGTTCTTCGTAGACATCGAGTCCATCGTCGCGGACGGCACGACCAAAGCCGCCCTCATCGAAACGCGCGTGGATCGCGCTCCTCCCGTCGCCGGAGCCGGGGGCGCGTCCGCAGACGGCCCGCTTCCACGGCTGGGCCCCTCCGACCCCATCTCCAGCGAGCAACTGGAGCGAATCATCACCCTCGCTGCCCTTGCGCCGTCCGGCGGCAACTGCCAGCCCTGGCGCTTCACGTACTCGCGCGGGACGCTGCGCTGCTGGCATGACGAGGAACGCTCTCGGACCTTCCTCGATTTCGAGCACCGTGCGACGCACCTGGCGTTTGGCGCCCTATCCGAGAACCTGCGGCTAGCCGCGGCAACCCTCGGGTTGGGAGCTTCGTTCCGCGTCTTTCCGGACCCTGCCAGGCCGGACCTGATTTGCGAAGTCAGGTTCGGCGGGCTTCCGGCGCACCTCACTGTGGAGGATGCGGAGCTCGCCCGCCAAATGGAGGTGCGCGTCACCAATCGTCGCCTGAGCCCGCGAGCTCCGCTCCCCTCGGAGCACGCCAGCGCGCTCGAAGACTTGGCAGCTCGGGCGGGCGCGCGGCTCACGCTCGTCGTCGATCCAAAGCGCCTCGCTGCGCTCGGCACCGTGCTCGGGATGGGCGATCGTCTTCGCTTCATGTCGCGGGTCATGCATTCCGAGATGATGCACGAGCTTCGGTGGACGAAGGACGAGGCGCTCGCGCGACGGGATGGGCTGGACCTGCCGAGCCTTGAGCTGACAGCGACTGACGAAGCAGCGATGCGTCTCATCTCGGATTGGTCCGTTATGGCCGCCGTTCACGAGGTTAAAGGAGGGCACGGGCTCGCTACGAGCGCTAAGAAATCGGTGGCGGGAGCGTGCGCAGTGGGGCTCCTCACGTGGCCCACGTCTTCGGGAAGCGTGCCGCAGCGCTCGTACGCCGGGGGAGCCGCGCTTCAGCGGGTCTGGCTCCTCGCGACGAAGCTCGGGCTCGCGTTCCAGCCGATGACCTCACTCCTTTATCTTTTCGCCCGTTTGGATCATGGCGGTCCGGGGCTTGACGAACGCGAGCGCACCGAGCTTTCGGAGCTTCGCGCCCGCCACCACGCCATTTTTTCCGTGCCCCTCCCCACGGGCGCGATCGAGGGGAGCCTCCCACCCCTCCTCGAACAGGACCATCGTAGCCCGGGCGAGCAACCGCTCGATCTGATGGTGTTTCGCCTCGCGTTTGCCGCGGCGCCGAGCGCGCGCTCTCTCCGGCGAACCGTGCGTTCGATGTTGCGCTTCGAGTGAGTGACGCGCAGAACGACGATGACGCACCGCGCGAGGGGGGGACGGCTCTCTCGCCCGCAACTCAGGTTTCGCTTGTGCCCGTAGCCCAGGCGGCTTCCCATGCACCATGGAGGAATATCCATGGCCTGGCATCTCCCGCTCAAGAGTTGGAAACGAATGGTTTGTGCGCTCGCTGCAAGCACGGCCGCTCTGGCGACGACCGGCGACGTCAAAGCCGACGACGACGAGGGCTGTCGTTCGCTCGATGGCCCCTTCAGCTCCGTGACCGTTCCACCGCCGGCATGCAGCTCGCCGGTTGGCTTGTGTACGCACGGTCTCCTCGCCGGAGACTTCCCGGCGACGTACGACTTCACGTTCTCCACGCTGCAATCCACAAAAGACCCCACCGATCCGACGGCGTTCGTCTATACCGGGCACAGCGTCGTCACCACGCCCGCCGGCGCCATGCACACCGATGACAGCGGCGTCATTCACATCCCGGCCGACGGCTCGCCGGCGCCGTTCGTTACGACGGCCTCGGTGGCCAGCGGAACGGCGCGCTACGCCGGCGAGACGGGCGTCTTCGTGGCCACCGGTAAATTGAACTTTGCGACCGGACTGGCGGTCGGAAGCTTCGTCGCAAACCTTTGCGGCAAACATTCAGGCGCTTGAACCGCGCTCCCTCGACGGCGTCGGCGTTACCCGGCGCCACGCCTTCGACGGGGTGGCAAAGGTCCCTACTGTATGACCGCCGGGTCGCGCAGCTTGAAGATGCACTGGGTCGCCGAGGCTTCCCAGCTGATCACGTCGTACCAGAACTGCGGCACCTGAAACACGTCGGCCGCCGACTTGTGAAAGCAGGGGTTGTTGGGATCTGTGTACATCGCCGTCGTGTTTATGGCTGACGTGCCGAGCCATTGGCTCGAGTAGGTCACCCACTCGTCCGCGTAGGCGAAGACGTGCCCTTTTCCGATGGTCTCGTGCGCCGCATAAACTTTGCCGCTGGACGAATCGGCGGAATCGACCGTCGCGCTCCCGGGGTTGATGGATCGGCCGTGGAGGGCTCCGATCTGGGTGATGTGCTGGGCGATTGGCGATTGCCCCCAGCCACCGAGCGGCTGCGAGTTGCCCCAGCAGTAACAGAGGTTCGTCTGGCCGGCGGATGCCGGCGGGCAGCCCGTGAGCACGTCATCCATGTTGTACGAGATATCCGTGAACGAAAGGACCTGGTTGAGTGGTCGTGTCTCTTCCGGACTCGTGTCGTAACCGGAGAGCGTGATCAGGCCGCCACCGGCCGTGACCCAAGTCTTGAGCGCGGCAATCTCGCTGGGGTCGAACGCCCAGTACGGGCCGGTGTTGCTGTCGGTCAGCCACTGGATGATGAGGATGTCGTACTTGGCCAGGAAGTCGGCCGTGATCATCGGCCGCGCCTTGTAGAGATCGACCGAGGCGCTGCTGTGCGAATTCAGCCAGTCCGTGAACGCCACGGTGCTGTCGGAGTTGAGCCCCGCCACGCCGTAGTGGGCGGTCTGGCCAATGGAGGCGATGTTGATGCACGTGCAGTTCTCGGAGGTGTCGCACTTTGGCACGCGCCCGCCGTCGCCTCTCACGGCGCCTGGCGCCGTTCCGAAGAGGCCATCGCCCGACGTGCTCCCGTTGCCGGCAGCGCTGCTTCCGGCAGAGCCGCCCGGAGAGAGGTCGCCGCTCCTCGCGCCGTTGGCGCACGCAGCGAACGGAAGGAGGACGAAAGAGAAGACCCAGCCGAAGTGGCGCATGGGAAGAAACTGCCACAAATCGAGGCCGCGATCGACGAGATGCCCGCGATTTCCTCGCGTCAGAGTACGCCTTGGCTTGCGGTGACGGGCCCGCCGCGTAACCGCGGGCTCCCGTGGCGCGTACGATTGTCATGATCACGAGTACGCGTCACCTGGCCGCCCTCCTTGGGTTGGCTGCCGCCTTTGCGATCGCGGCCTGCCAGCCCCGCTCGGGGGTCCCGACCGAAACCCGCGCGCTGCCCGCTTCGCCCGCGGGCAGTGCTGGGAACGGGCTCGCCGCGTCCGCGCCGACCGGGCCTGCCGTCAACGTGGGCGGGGATCCTGGGCACGCGGGCGCGGGCACGCCCCTGACGCCCGCCGCAGGACACGAGCTCGCCGCGTTTGCCGAGGGGTGCTTTTGGGGGTCGGAAGACACGTTTCGCCACGTCGAGGGGGTCGTGGCGACCGCCGTCGGTTACGCCGGAGGGCACACGAAAGGGCCGACCTACGAGGAGGTGTGCGGCCACTCGACCGGCCACGCAGAGACCACGCTCGTCGAGTTCGACCCCCAGCACGTGACGTACGCGGAGCTGCTGCGAACCTTCTGGCTCTCGCACGACCCCACCACGCCCAATCGGCAGGGACCTGACGTCGGAGACCAGTACCGGAGCGCGATCTTCACGTTCGGAGAAGCCCAGCGCGCCGCCGCCGTTCGGTCGCTCGCGGAGCAGCAGGCGCACACCAAGGCCAAGATAACGACCGAGATCCAGCCGATGGGCTCGTTCTGGAAAGCCGAGGGCTATCACCAACAGTACGACGAGCGCACCGGACGGCATTCCTGCCCGATTCCCCGCCACGCGAGGCGGACGTAGCCTCGCGCAAGCGAGCGCGACCAAGGACGAAATCTGTCACGATCGTGGCTTCGGGCCCCACAATGGCCGGACACCACGGCCCGAGAGACATGCAAAGACGCCCGAGCAC
>JALYHV010000124.1 GCA_030776205.1 Myxococcota bacterium
CGACCGATGCGGCCCTTCCGCCCCCCGCGCCCGCCTCGGGCGGAGGAGGAGGGACGACCCTCGCCGAGGGACAGAACCTCACGGGCGCACCCAACGCCTCCGGCCTCGGGGCGTCGCCGGCCGACGAGTGGCGTTTCAGCTCGCACGGCTTCTTCCGAGCGCCCATGCGCATTGGCATCGGGAGCCGCCCGAAATGCCAGGCCGGTTTGGCGCCCGCCACGGCCGTGGATACGAGCGGCAACCCCGTGGGGCCGAACAACAAAGCCCTGTACAGCGTACCCTGCGCCGGTCCGGGCCAGAGCTCGACGGCGCTCCACACGCCGTTCACGCCGGACAACCAGTATCTCGATTGGCGCTACATCCGGCAGCAAGAATACGATTGGACCGAAGTTTTTCTCAACTACGGCAACTCACGCATTCAGGGGACCGTGTCGTTCCAGGCGTTCGGGTTCACGGACGCCGAGCACTTCACGGCTGATAACATCACTTCGCAGCTCGGGATCGCGCAGGGGTGGGTCACGGTCAAGCCCGACCCAGGCGTCGTCGGTCTTCGCCTCAACTGGAAGGTCGGCGCCTTCTGGGACAAGTATGGAATGGCCGGCAAGTACGACGCGGGCAAGTACGACACGTATCTCTTCGGCCGCACGCACCAGATGGGGGAGACGTTCGCGGGCGAATACGACGTAGGCGATTTCACGCTTCGCCTGTCCCACGGCATAGGCATTCACAACGAAGCGATCGCGTATTCACCGACAGGCACGGGCGACCCTGGCTTTTCGCTCGTTCACCACGTGCACGCGGGCGTGTCGTACAAAAAGACCATCGACTTCAATGCCCATTACATCGCGGCGTGGTCGCAGGACTTCCGTCCCGATCCCAAGACGATGGACGGCTCGATCACCGTGACCGGTGCGGAGGCGCGCTTCACGGGCGGCCTCGGGGGAGAGCTCTACCTCGGGTACTCGCACGTCTCGTCCGACCAGCCCCTCCGCGTCGGGCCGGTGCTCGAGGTGGTCGCCTCGCTGGGGGGCGCGGGCTACTCGCATGCGGGGGGTAACGGCCTCGTCGACAACTACTTCGGCTGCAAGGGCGGATGCGGAGCGGGAGCCATCGCGGCCGATCATGGGACCCTCGACACGATCGAGCTGCAGTACGACTACAGCTTCGGCGCGCTCTACCGGAAGCTCACGACGGGGGAAAACTTCTGGGGCGACGGCTGGGACGTGAACCTCGCCGTCTTCGGGATGTTCACCAAGGTCGGCAGCAACCTAACGCCGGACCAGACCAACAGCAGCCGGATGCTGGGCGATGGGGTCTCCAAGCTGAAGTACGGCGCCGACCTCATCGTCGTGCCGCTCTCCTGGATGGGAATCGGCGCTCGCGCGGACGTGGTGCAACCGACGGACGGCGACAAGGAGCAGTCCTTCTGGGTCGTTTCTCCCAAGCTGATGTTCAAGACGAAGTTCGTCACGCACGAAGAGATCACTGCGCAATATTCGCACTACTCGTACGGCAAGACGGTGCTCGCGCAGCCGCCCAACCAGGGATACCCGCCCGACGAGAACACGGTCGGGATCAAGGGGACGCTCTGGTGGTGAGGCCCTCGCGTTCGTGGGCGGGTGTTCCTACCGCCCACTGACGCGCCCGGAGACTACTGCGGCTCGGTGCCCCAGACGAGCGCCCCGGCCTTGTAGAGCGTGATGTGGTTCCACGCCGCGTACGTCGTCATCTTCGTGGCATCGAAGGACCAGTGCTTGGTCTCGTCGAACGTGACGGAATAGCTCTTGTCCGTCAGCCGGATCTGGATGTCGCCCGAAGGGGATTGCGAGTTCAAGGTGCCCGATTTGAAGGACACCTCGAGGTACGTGTCGGCGTTCGCCGTCGGCGTGGCCATCGACGTGAAGGTGCCGGTCAGGTTCGCGCAACCAAGCATCGCGTAGTCGCAGTTGAATGCGAGGTTCTTGCTGCCGTTGGCCAGAAACCAGTAGCGCATCGTGACGGTCGACAGGTCGAGCGCCCCGGTCAGGACCGATTGGTTGAAGACCTGGACCTTGAAGGCGATCTGCTGGCCCACCGGCATGCGCGCGTCGGAGGTCATGTAGAGCACGACGACGGGGCAATTCGCGGTGCTGCAACCGGAGCCTGGCCCGACCGTCGAATCGGCCAGCCCTGCGTCCGCCGGCGCGCCGCTCGACCCCGAGCTGCCCCCGGAGCCGGACGTGACTCCAGAGCCGGAGCCAGAGCTCCCGCCCGAGCCGGAGCTGGACCCAG
>JALYHV010000125.1 GCA_030776205.1 Myxococcota bacterium
GGAGCCACGCAACTCGCATGAGCCTGGCCCGCGACTCGGGCGCTTTGGGCGTCACCGTGGCCCCTACGGACCACCGTCAGCAATCGCCGCGCGTGCGGGAGCGATTTCGGAGGCTCTACGAGCGCCCGACCCTCCTCGAGGTGGACCAGCTCGGGCGCGAGTTTCGGACCGACGATGGTCGCGTCGTAGCGCTCGACGGCATCTCGTTCCGCGCTCACCATCGCGAGCTCATTTGCCTGATCGGTTCTTCGGGCTGCGGAAAATCGACCCTCATTCGTATCGTGGCGGGCCTCGACACGCCTACTGGGGGGCGCGTTCTGCTCGATGGTCGCGAAGTCCGGGCGCCGGGGCGCGATCGTGGCATGGTCTTTCAGGGGTACACGCTCTTTCCATGGCGAACCGTTTTGGAGAACGTCCGCTTCGGCCTCGAGCTCGACGGACATCCTCGTCGCCGGGCGGAATCCGAGGCCCGCGAATGGATCGAACTGGTCGGACTCTCTGGCTTTAGCAATGCCTACCCGCACCAACTCTCGGGGGGGATGAAACAGCGCGTGGCCATTGCGCGGGCCCTCGCGAACCATCCGCGAATCCTACTCATGGACGAACCGTTCGGGGCGCTCGACGCCCAAACGAGAGCGCAGATGCAATCTCACCTCCTGCAGATATGGCGCCAGGTAGACGTCACGATCGTGTTCGTCACGCACGATCTCGAAGAGGCAATCTATCTGGCAGACCGAATCGTCGTCCTCGGTGCCCACCCTGGGCGAATCCTCGACACCGTAGAAGTTCCCGTGCCGCGGCCGCGGGATCCGTTGCAGTTCTCATCGGCGGCTTTCGTTGCGACGAAGCGCTATCTGGAGAGTCTCATCCACGGCCATCGAACGATGACCTCCGAAGTATTGCCGACATTTCGACACAGCCATCCCGACGACGACGTTCAGTAGAGGCTGCGAATGGCCATGGAAGAAGTGCAGTTCAGCGAAGAGCTGTCCGGCGGGCGGGCCTGGTCGCATGTCGTCAAGCGGCATCACGTGCTTCGGCTCACCGACGTTCGGGGCGGCGCCAACGTCAGCGCGCTGTTCTTCAACGCGCATCTTCCTCTGGAGAGGTACAACATGCCCGATACGCTCAAGGCCCAGCACACGGCCTATTTGAGCCGAGGGCGGGTCCTGCTGTCGGACATGGGCCGCGTCCTTTGTTCGGTCGTAGAAGACACGTGCGGCTGGCACGATACTCTTTGTGGTCATTCGAATGCCGCGCTGGTGGAGCGGCGTTTTGGGCGCAAGCGCTACCAGGACGCGCGAAACGACTTTCACCGCAATGCTCATGACAACTTTCTGGTCGAGCTCGGCAAATGGGGGCTCGGGCAACAAGATCTGGTCCCCAACGTCAACTTCTTCAGCAAGGTGGTCACGGATGGGGACGGAAAGCTGTCTTTCGTGACCAATCATTCTCCGCCGGGCGCTTTCGTCGACCTGCGCGCGGAGATGAATGTTCTCGCCGTCTTCGCGGCCAATCCTCACCCCCTCGACCCGACCAAGGACTATGCACCGCGGACCGTGCAGCTGACCCTATCTCGCTGTGAACCGCCGCCACGGGACGACACCTGCCGCTGCTCGACTCCGGAAGCGACCCGAGCGTTCGAGAACACGGAACGCTACTTGTATCAAGGCAGACATGTCGACTCTGGTTGAGAGTTCCTTGGAGACCGCGCTGGCTGCGCGGAGTGACGTGGTCCTGGCGGGCGAGCCGTGGCTCGGGGAGATCAAGCGCGGACAGGTCATGCGCATCGTCGACCTGGAAGGCAATCAAGCAGTGGACACGCTCTTCTTCAGCGCCTCCGACGTTCGCGAGCGCTACAGCGCCGTCGACACGATACGGGCGCAAGGTTCGTTGTACCTCACCACCGGCTCCATTCTCCTGTCCACGTCGGCCGCCCCGATGCTCACCATCGTCGCCGACACCTGCGGTCGCCACGACACGATCGGCGGGGCGTGCTCCGCCGAGAGCAACAGCGTTCGATACGGTCCACACACCAAGGGCATGCACAACTGTCGCGACAGCTTCATCCTCGCAGCCGCGCGCTCTCGGCTTCCGCTTTCGAAGCGCGACTTGACCGCCAACATCAACTTTTTCATGAACGTACCGGTCTCGCCCGATGGCGCGCTCGTTTTTGCCGACGGGATCTCGGCGGGCGGCAAGTACGTGGAGCTGCAAGCGGAGCAAGACGTGATCTGCCTCATATCGAATTGCCCGCAATTGAATAATCCGTGCAACGCGTTCAACCCGACTCCCGTCCGTGTCCTCGTCTGGGACTTGGCTCGCTGAAGCCTGATGTTTCACAAAGTACTCGTCGCGAATCGGGGTGAGATCGCCTGCCGAATTATTCGCACGTTGCGACGGATGGGCGTCTGCAGCGTGGCAGTGCATTCCGAGGGCGACGCCTTCGCGCGCCACACGAGGGAGGCGGACGAAGCGGAATGCATCGGCGGCCCTCGTCCTTCGGACAGCTACCTGCGCGGTGATCGCATACTCGACGTGGCGCTTCGTCGTGGCGCGGAAGCGATACACCCCGGGTACGGTTTTCTGAGTGAGCGAGCCGCGTTCGCTCGCGATTGCGAGCACGCGGGCGTTCGGTTCATTGGTCCCACGTCGGATCAGATCAGGGAGTTTGGGCTCAAGCATCGCGCGCGCGAGATCGCGGCGAGCCATGGCGTACCGCTGCTACCCGGAACATCGCTGCTGGCCGACGTTCACGAGGCCCTCGGGCACGCCGCCCGGATCGGCTACCCCGTCATCCTGAAGAGCACGGCGGGAGGGGGTGGGATCGGCCTTCGTGTCTGCGGCGACAGCGCAGAGCTGGCCGTGGCCTTCGAGGCCGTGGAACGAACCGGGCGCACGAATTTCGGCGATTCGGGTGCCTACCTCGAGAAATACGTGGAGCAAGCCCGGCACGTCGAAGTCCAGATGTTCGGTGATGGTCGCGGAGAGGTCGTCGTTCTCGGCGAACGGGACTGCTCCGTCCAGCGCCGAAATCAGAAGGTCATCGAAGAGACGCCTGCTCCTGGGCTCTCCGATCGCACGCGCGCGAAGCTCTTCGACGCAACCCTGCGAATGGGGAGGGCCGTTCATTACCGTTCGGCGGGGACGGTGGAGTTCGTGGTCGACGCCGTCACGCAGGACTTTTACTTCCTGGAAGTGAATACTCGTCTACAGGTCGAACACGGCGTCACCGAGCTGGTCACCGGCATCGACCTCGTCGAATGGATGCTCCTCGAGGCGGCGTCCTTACCCTTCCTGCGGCCGGTGACGCCGCGCGGCGCGGCCATCGAGGTACGCGTCTACGCCGAGGATCCGGCGAAGCAGTTCAGCCCCTGCACCGGGACGTTGACGGAGGTCTTCTTCGATTCGTCCGTGCGCGTCGATGACTGGATAGAAGCCGGGGCGGAGATCACTCCTCATTACGACCCCCTGCTGGCGAAGGTCATCGCCACGGGGACGACTCGAAACGAGGCCGTGGCTTCGCTCCAGCGTTCGCTGAGTGTCACTCGAATCGCGGGGGTGGAGACGAACCTCGATTACTTGCGACAGGTGCTCGCGGCGCCTGCTTTTCGGCGAGGGGCGGTGACCACGCGCCTGCTTGCCGAGGTCGAGTACGAGTCTTCCGCGATCGAAGTCATCGAGGGAGGTACGCAGACGACCGTCCAAGAT
>JALYHV010000126.1 GCA_030776205.1 Myxococcota bacterium
TCGCGGTGCGGTCACGCTGGGCAGCCAGCCGACGATCAGCGCCTACGTGCTGCCGGCGGTGCTCGCCCGCTTTCTGGGGCGGCATCCCGGAGTCATTCTGCGGTTACGCGAAGGGACGACGGAAGCGGTGGAGGAGCGAGTCGCGGCGGGAGAGCTCGATCTCGGCCTGATGAACCTTCCGGTGCGGCGGCTCGACTTGGCAGCGCAAAAGCTCTGGCAGGAGGACTACATGCTCGTCGTCCCCGCCGGTCATCGCCTGGCGTCCGTCACCCGCGCGGTGGCCCTGACGGAGGTCGTCAACGAACCGCTCATCATCGCGCCCGGAATCCCTCCGACGGCGGCGCTCCTGGCTGCTTGCGATGAGAGAGGCGTGCAGCCGAACATCGCGATCGAGACGGACACCATGGAAACCGTCCGCCGTATGGTGGAGCGCGGTCTTGGTGTCTCGCTCTTGCCACGCACGATGGCCCAGGCCAGCGATGCCCGGCGAATGCGGGCCGTCGAGATCACCCGCGGCGCGCTGCGCCGACAGGTCGCGCTCGTTCACAGGGGCGAGACGTACTTGACCTCTGCGGCGAAGGCGCTGCGAGCCTTCATAGTGGAGATGCTGGTCGCCGGGGGGCGTGGCGCGCGAACGCGCACGTGAACTGGCAACCACCGCCGTGAAACGGCCAACGGGCGTTGCCTCAGCGACGCAGCGGGTCGACGCCACCTGCGGCCGATCGCGCGGTCATTCACCGGCGCGGCTTACGCTGGACCTGCGTCACATCCCGGAGCGCGCCGCGCGACGCGCTCGTCGTCATCAGCGCGTAGGCCTGCAGGGCAGGTGAGACATGGCGGTCGCGATCGGCACGCCAAGCCCGCTCGCCGCGCGCATCCATGGCCTTTCGGCGGCGGTCGAGCTCCGCGGTCGACACGACGAGCGCGATCGACCTCTCGGGAATATCGATACGGAGGCGGTCTCCTTCTTCGATGAGCGCGATGGCGCCGCCTTCGGCGGCCTCGGGCGAGACGTGTCCGATGCTGAGCCCAGAGGTGCCCCCGCTGAATCGTCCGTCGGTGACGAGCGCGCACGCTTTGCCGAGTCCCTTGCCCTTGAGAAACGACGTCGGGTAGAGCATCTCCTGCATGCCTGGACCGCCACGCGGTCCTTCGTAGGTGATAACGATGATGTCACCAGGGGTTATTCGGTCGGCCATGATCGCGTCGCAGGCTGCGTCCTGCGAATGAAAGACGCGCGCGCGTCCTTCGAATCGCCAGCACGATTCGTCGACCCCCGCCGTCTTGACGATGCAGCCCTCCTCCGCGATGTTCCCGTAGAGAACAGCCAGCCCTCCCTCGCGTCCGTACGCGTGCTCGGCCCCGCGAATGCAGCCCGCCTTTTCGTCGGTGTCGAGGGCCGCGAAATACGTGTCCTGCGAGAAGGCCACCTTGGTACGAACGCCGCCAGGCGCGGCGAGGGCACGCTGCTTGGCCTCCGCAGTGGCGGTGGGCCGTCGCACGTCGTTCGCGTCGATGGCCTCGCCCATCGTGCGCGAGTGGACGGTTGCCGGGGTGCGGTGCAGCAGGCCCACCCTGTCGAGCTCACCGAGGATCGTGAAAACCCCGCCCGCGCGGTGCACGTCCTCGACGTGATAGTCCGACGAAGGGGCCACTTTGCAGATGTTCGGCACCTTGCGCGAGAGGCGGTCGATGTCCGCCATCGTGAACGGGACGCCGGCCTCGAGCGCCGTTGCCAGGAGGTGCAGCACCGTGTTCGTCGAGCCTCCCATCGCGATGTCCAATGCCATCGCGTTCTCGAAGGCCTCGAAGGTCGCGATGCTGCGCGGAAGCACCGAACGATCGCCCTCCAAGTAGTAGCGTTTGGTGTTCTCCACCAGGCGACGGCCAGCGCGCTCGAAGAGCTCTGCGCGCGTCGCGTGCGTCGCAAGGAGGGTCCCGTTGCCGGGCAGGGCGAGCCCGATGGCCTCGTTCAGGCAGTTCATGCTGTTGGCCGTGAACATGCCCGAGCAGGAGCCGCACGTGGGGCACGCTGCCTTTTCCATCCGCGCGAGCTCCTCATCGGTCACCGCCGAGTTGCTGGACGCGATCATCGAATCGATGAGGTCGAGCTTGCGGGTGACCGGCTTGCCGTTGCGGTCGCGGTTGCCGGCCATCTTCCCGGCTTCCATCGGTCCGCCAGAGACGAAGATGGTCGGGATGTTGAGCCGAACGGCCGCGAGGAGCATCCCCGGCGTGATCTTGTCGCAATTCGAGATGCAAAAGAGCGCGTCGGCGCAATGCGCGTTGACCATGTACTCGACGCTGTCCGCGATCAGCTCGCGGCTCGGCAGCGAATAGAGCATGCCGCCGTGCCCCATCGCGATGCCGTCGTCCACCGCGATCGTGTTGAACTCGACGCCCCAACCGCCGGCCTCGTCGATGACCTTCTTCACGCGCTGGCCCACGTCGTGAAGGTGGACGTGACCGGGGACGAACTGCGTGAAACTGTTGGCGATGGCGATGATTGGCTTGTCGAAGTCGCCGTCGGTCATCCCGGTTGCTCGCCAGAGAGAGCGCGCGCCCGCCATGTTGCGTCCCGCGGTGGTCGTTCGGCTGCGATATCCCGTACCTGGCATGCCCAACAACCTATTCGACGAGCGACCCACCCGCCACCCCATCGCACTGGCCGCGCCTGAGCGGCGCGACGGCAACGATCATCGAGCCGCGCGCTCTTGCCTCACCGGACGACGCGGAGGCCACTTCCTGATGGCGTGGTAGAACCGGGCCTCCGATGCCGACGCAGTGGTACCCCGGCCACATGACCAAAGCGCGGCGGGTCATCGCCGAGGCCGTGCAGCTCCACGACGTCGTCATCGAAGTGCTCGACGCCCGGATGCCGGCCGCGAGCGAGAATCCGGTCCTCGCCGAGCTTCGGAAGGAAACGCCGTGCCTCAAGGTCCTCGGCAAGAGCGATCTCGCAGACCCCGACGTGACGCGGGCGTGGCTGCGTCATTTCGGGACCATCGAGACGGAGCGGGCGGACGCGGCGCGGGCCGGCGCGGGACGGGTAGTCGCCGTCGCCATCAGCAGCGATCGACCAGCCGAGACCAAAGCCCGGATTCCCGAGCTCTGCCGCCAACTCTCGCGAGCGACGACGCGGAGCATGGCGACGCGCGCGATGGTGGTGGGAATCCCCAACGTCGGCAAGTCGACGCTGATCAACACGCTGATGGACCGAAAGGTGGCGAAGGTCGGCGACGAGCCGGCCGTCACCAAGGCACAGCAGAACGTCGTGCTGAAGAGCGGGATGATGATCTCCGATCATCCCGGTCTCCTCTGGCCAAAAATGGAGGACGAGGCCACGGTCCTCCGGCTCGCGCTCGGCGGGGCGCTCCCCGACCGCGCCATCGATTATGAGACGGTGGCGATGTTCGGCGCCTCCTTTCTCCTCGAGCGCTACCCCAGTCTCGTGCTCGCGCGGTTCGCACTCAAAACCCTGCCCGCCACCGCGCACGAGCTCCTCGTCGCGATCGCGCGCCGCCGCGGCGGTCTGCGAAGCGGCGGCGCGGTAGACCTCCACAAGGCGGCCGACGTGCTGATCCACGAGCTCCGGTCCGGAGCGCTTGGCCGAATAAGCCTCGAGTCGCCGGGCAACGGCTCCTTCACCGAAGTCTCGTGAACGCTCCGTTCCCCGAGGTCATCAGAACCACGTCGCCATCCCGCTCGGTCGCCCACAGCCGGTCGGTCGTGGGAACGTCTATCCAATCGCCCGCTCGCGCCCGGCCGCATCGTTCCCCGTCGAAGGCGGCAAGCGTCCCGCCCGTGCCGCCTTTTAGAGTGCGCGCGAGGCGCTCCACGATGAGGGCCCGGGGGTGGCAGTACTCGCGGTTCAGCCCCGTATCCGGCTTTCCCGCCGAGATGACGGCGTACTTTGGGCGCGTCATCGCGAGGAACGCCGGCGTTGTCGATGTGTCGCTGCCGTGGTGGGCGACCTGGAGGAGCGTTACGGTTCCGCCGAGCTCGACCGCGTCGAGGGCCGCCTGCTCGTCGTGCTCGGCGTCGCCCGTGAAGAGCACGGACGACCCGCAGAAGTCGATACGCAGGCCCGCCGAGCACTCGTTTGGATCGCGCGCGCACGAGGCGGGCCATCGACGCGGGACGACTGCGGCGAGCTTCACCCCGGGAGAGCCGGCCAGCGGGGGGCCCCCGTGGAGCGGATCGACGACCCGAATCGTTACGCCCCGCCGCGAGGCGGCGCGGTGTGCCAGACGGACCTCCTCCTTGTCGAGGTCGCGGTCGTTGTCGGCATACAACCCTACGCGAAACGCCTCGAGAACGTGGGGAGCACCGCCGATGTGGTCCGAGTGCTGGTGGGTGATCCAGAGCAGATCGATGGGGGCGCCGCGCAGATCGCTCGCGAGCATCGTCATCAGATGCCGGTTGGCGGCTGCGCAGGCGGCGCACCCGCCGCGCCGAGGGCTGTCGGCCGTGTCGACAAGGACGTGACGGCCGTCCGGTAGATCGACGAGCGCCG
>JALYHV010000127.1 GCA_030776205.1 Myxococcota bacterium
GCGTTGCGTGGTCCCATCGCGCGCCTCCGTCTTCACACCGGCGCCGGCGGAACTCGCGCGCCGCAATGCCGCAATGACATCCACGACCACGGAGGGCCTCGCGTTGCGCATGACGATCAAATCGATCGTCCCTCCTCCCACGGCCGGCCGGTCCTTGAGGAGCACCGCGATTTTGTCTCGCAGCCCGAGCTCGCGCGCGGACACGCGCTCCGTGCCGACGGACACGTTTGCAGCGTCTACGACGATGTCGGGCGCACGCGGCGGCTCCGGCGGCGCTGCGGGCGGAGGTGGCGGCGAAGAGCTGGCCTGTGTGGCCGGGTTCGTCGCGGTCGGGGAACCGGACGGGGTATCGCATGCCGGCACTGGGCCCACGGCCAGCGCGGCGACCACAACGGCAATGCGCGGCGTCATCGCGAGGCATCCTTGCCCGAATGGCGCATTGGCGGCAATCGCCTCGCGCGTCGCTCGACGCGCCGCGTAAAGACCCGGCGCACAGGAAATCCGACGGGCCCCCGCCGACGACGGTGCATCCTTTCGCCACGTCGATGCACCTTGATCGTGTCTTTCGTGCACCGTGCTCGTGGGATTCGTAGATCGCTCTCCTGGCGTCGATGCGTCTTGCTCGCCCGCTGCGTGCACCTGCTCGCGTGATTCATGGATCCCTCTCCTGGCGTCGATGCGTCTTGCTCGCCTGCTGCGTGCACCTGCTCGCGTGATTCATGAATCCCTCTCCTGGCGTCGATGCGTCTTGCTCGCCTGCTGCGTGCACCTGCTCGCGTGATTCATGGATCCCTCCCATGGCGTCGATGCATCTTTACCGCCTGCTTCGTCCACGGTAGTCGCGTGATTCATGGACCCGTCGCATCTCGTCCATGCACCTTGATCGCCTGCTTCGTGCGCCCGGGTCGCGTGATTCGTCGGCCGCTCTCGTGAGAGTCGTGCATCGATCCTGCCTCGTTGCTCCACGCGTCCGATAAGCAACATGCCCCCCACACGCGTGATTCGTGCGCCAGCGCGCTTCGCTCATGTCCCCACCCGGCGAGATACCTGCATGAATCCCGCGAGCAAGAAACACCGGCGCTCGAAGCGGGGACTCCGGTGCCGCCTCGTAGCATCACTGGAGCATGGAACCTCGCGCGCCCGTCCTCCGTGAATGGCACGCCGTCCTCACGAGACAGGTGCACGAAGCCCGTCGCATTCGTGCAACGTCACGACAGAAAGCTGGCCGGTGATGCCGGTGATGAGGAGACTCTCGCCCGCGCGGCCGCAAGAAGCGCTGGCGAGACCACCGCGCGCCCTGATCGGCTACGATTGTTACGCCCATGGTGCGCGTAGCCACCCGCTCCGACGTGCCGCCGCTCGCAGGCGCCTTGATCGCCGGCAAGTACCGCGTGCTGCGTGTCCTCGGCGGAGGTGGCATGGGGACCGTCTGGGAGGCTGTGCACGTCACCCTCGCAACACGCGTCGCCATCAAGTTCATCCGTCCGCGTTTCGCCGGTCAAGCGGAGGCGCGCGCGCGGTTCGAAATCGAAGCACGCGCGGCAGCTCGGTTGCAGACCAAGCATGCCGTGCAGGTTTACGATTACGGATTGAGCGACGACGGCCTACCGTACATCGTCATGGAGTTCCTCGAAGGGGAGTCGCTGGCGGACGCCATCGTCGCGCGCGGACGGCTGCCGTCGAGGGAAGTCGCTCTGATCATTGGGCAGGCGGCGCGCGCGCTCACGCTCGCGCATGCGGCGGGCGTCGTGCACCGCGACTTGAAGCCGGATAACATTTTTTTGGCTCGGTCGGCTGACGCCGCGGAGGGTCTGCCTTATGTCGTCAAGCTCGTCGATTTCGGGATCGCGAAGATGTTCGAAGACGGCTCGGAGATTGGCCCGCCGTTGCGCGCCATGGGCGGACCGACGCGCGACGGAACCGTTATCGGCACTCCCAACTTCATGGCGCCCGAACAGCTCGTCGGCGGCGGGTCGCCGGGGCCACTCACCGATCTTTGGTCGCTCGGGGCGTGCGCGTTCGCCGCGATGACGGGCCGACTCCCATTCGAAGGCGACGTGCTCGGCGACATTGTCCTCCGAGTCTGCGCCGCCCCGCTGCCGGTGCCCTCGCAGGTCGATCGGTCCTGCCGCGACAGTCTGCCGCAGGGCTTCGACGCGTGGTTCGCTCGAGCTTGCTCGCGCGACCCCACCAAGCGATTCCAGACCGCGGAGAAGCTCGCACAGACCCTCCGCGATCTCTGCGGCCTCGCAGGGGTGCGCACCGGCACGCTCGGCGAAGATCGAGTGCAGTACGTCATGCGTCGGCGTGAGCCCGCGCTCGACGGCTCCGATATACCCATCCCCCCGAGCATGTCGCCGCGCACCGCCCTGCTGGCCGGGCTGGTCCTCGGGATAGCGGCGATGGTCGGTGTGCTCGGCTTCGTTGCGTGGCGCCAACACGCCGCACCGGCCGCGGCGGAGTCGGCGCCGCCGGTTTCGAGCGAAGGCCGCGCGGCACACGGCTCGCCAAGCGGTCCGCGATGAGCGCTCGCGGTCGTTCGGGTCTGGCGGTCCTGGCAGGCTGCGTCGCATTGGGGCTGCTCTCGCAGGTCCGCGCATCCGATCACCTCGACGGTCCCCGCGCGACGGCAGATCCGCAAGCGGACATCACAGATCTTTTCGCGTTCACGAGCCCAGATCATCCTGCGCGGCTCGTGCTCGCAATGACCGTGACGCCCTTCGCCTCCCTAGCGTCGAGGTTCGCGTCCACCGTGGACTACGTCTTTCGCGTCCGGCGAGTCACGGCGCTTCGTCCCATCGCGATGGACACCGATGTGCTCGACGTGACGTGCACGTTCGACGACGGAGCGGTGCAGCGCGTCTCGTGCGCCGCGCCCGGGGGGAGGCGCGCGTCAGCGCCGGTTGGCGACACGGCAGGAGGCGACTCGCCCGCGGCCATGTCGATCTTCGCAGGACTGCGATCGGATCCGGCGTTTTTCGATCGCCAAGGCGCGGCCGCCACGCTCATGACTCGCCGCAGCCGCTTCACGGGTCAAAATATGTTCGCAGGGTCGAACGTGCTGGCCATCGTGCTGGAGCTGGACTCTGCCGCGTTCGCGCCGCCTCCCGATCCCGATGCGGGCAGCCAGATAGGAGCTGACGCGCAGACCGACCCGAGCACGGACGCGTCGGCCGGGGCGGGGTCTCCGCCGGTGCTCGTCGCGGTCAGCGCGGAGACGATCCGCCGCTGACGCAGCTCACGCGGCGGCGCGACGCCGGAGCTGAACGCGCATCTCGTCGAAACTGGGCGGGCACTTTCCACGCGTGCGGCACAAAAGGAAGGCAGCGTGATGCACCTCGGCGTCGTCCGGGGCCGCGTGGGAGCCGTCCAGCCGGTTCCGATCCCAGGCCAGCGCGTAAGCCGCGTCGAGCTCGTCGCCCGCGAAGTACTCGAGATAGGCGGTCGCCTCGTCGAGTGACACGTTTTCGAGGCTCTTGATCGTCGGCTTCTTCATCATGCGACCTGCCCCTTCGCCGCCCCGCGTGACCGGCTTTTCCGCTCCCGTACTCTGGTGCTTGCCCGCTGCCGGGCGCCTGCGTTTCAAGAGCGCATACACGAGGGCGAGCGCAGCACCGGCGCTCCAGGTACCCGCGGAGCCCTCGTCGGCGCCGCGGCGCGCCCGTCGTTGCGGCACCATGCGCGGCCATCCCTCCGGCACCAAGCGCGCGACGCCGTGGTCGCCTGCAACTGCCCGAAGACCGCGCGAATGCGACCCATAGGCCGAAAGGCTCCGGCGACCCTCCCGCCGGTTGGCCACCACAGCGCGTCGGATCTCGGTTTCGGGCATCTCCCTCGTGCAGAGGCCGTTCAACGACACGGCACACAAATAAGCTAGCCCCGGCGTGGGCCAAAACCAGCTCTTTCTTCTCCGTCGCCGCCGCGGATTCAGAGCGAAGCCGACCGCGACGAAAGCCAGCGCACCATCGCACTGCCCGCGTGCTGCGCGTAATCGATGCGCAGCTGCCAATCGACGGCGCTGCCCGGCAGCGCCCCCTCTACAGCAGCCGGATCGGCGAAGAGGTAGCTCGGCCCTGGAAGCAGCTGCTGGCGCAGCAGAAGGGCAACCGACCGGCCCATCTGCTCGGTCAGCGCGGCGATCTCCTCCGTGCTCGCGCCATGGCGACGCGCCGCGTCCAATGTGGCCAGACCCGCCTCGCAACGGCTCCCAACCGGCGTCAGCCGGGGCGTGAGCAACGGGCCCACTCCGTAGGCGCCATCGGCGTCGAAGGGAGTGTCGCTTGGACCGTATTGGAGCTTGCGGCTGAACGCTTCCCAGCGCAGGCAAAAGGCGAGCGCCTCGGGGTCGGGAGCGCGATCGAACAGATCGTCCATCGCCTGGCACGTCCAGTGCTCCTCTCCCCAGTAGTAGCGGCTCCCGAAGAAGCTCCACGCCGGTCCGACCAGGTAACCGACGGCCTTCGCGGCCGCGGCGAGGTCTCGGGGATCAGCGAGCAGCGCGTGCGCGCGCGAGAGGGCCAACGCGGCCTCACCCGAATAGTAAAGATACTGCACGTCGACGCGGCGGCCGGCAGTCCGATCGAACTCGTGCATGAACTCGCCATCGGCGCGCTGTTGGGCCCGCAAGAAGGCCGCGAGCGGCGGGATCGCGAGCGCGTAGCCGGGGTCGAGCCCCGTCCGCGCGATCTCGGCAAACGCGAGCACGGCGAGGGCGGCCGACCCGACGTCGACGATTGCGTCGTCGCCGATGCACCGGTCCTCGCCGCACGGGACCATCGCCCGATCCCTCAGGAGGCCGGCAGCGCGCAGCGCCGCATACGCCACGTCGGGCTGCTGCGACAGCGCCGCGATCTGCGCGACGAAGTAGGTGGCGCCCGCGTGCCGCGGCCAGTCGTAGCCGCTTAGAGTGCGGTTCGTTGGGGCGTCTACGAGGTAGCGGAATCGCCCCTCCCCATCGACGCCGCGAGCGAGATAGCGGCCGGCGGCGATGGCAGCGCGCTGCACTTGCTGGTCGGTCATCGTGCCCGCCTGGATCGTGGCCGCTGGGGGAGCACGGGGGAGCGTGCGAGCGACGCGGATGCGCCGCAGATGCCCGCGCGCGAGTATATCCGACGCCGTGACCCCGAGGCGCTCCGAGAGCCGCGCCAAGGCGAGGGGCACGTCGACGCCCAGCGTGATCTGCAGCGCCGGCACGCTGATGCCCTTGTCGTATGCCTGCTCGCGGAGCAGGTCGTCGGGGGTGAGGTACACGACGCGGCCGCCCATCGTCGCCGAGAGGCCATCGCGCCCGGCTACGAGCGACAGAGCCAGCGCCTCGAGCGGCCACGTAATGACCGGACCTTCGGCGACGATGCTCTCGTGGACGAGCGTCCGCGGTTCGTCCGACGCGCCCGAGGCGAGGGCCTTCTCGAGTTGCGGCGCCGGGTCCTCGGACCGCCGCAGCACCTCGCGCGCAACGAGCTTTCCCCGGCTCCAGACGCTCGCCACTACGCCGTGGACGCGATCGTCGCCGTCGAGGCCGACGTGACGGTTGACGAAGACGCACGCGATGACCGTCGCGATCGCCCACGTCGAGAGCACGCGCGCGAGAGCGCCGGGGCTCATCGCTCCCGACCCGGACCTCGGCGAAGCCACATGAGCTCGACCGAGGGAAGGATCACTGCGTAAGGAACGACCAGTGCGGCCACGAGCGCCAGGATGACGGCGCCCCCGCGCCCGACCGCGCCGTAAACGCCGGCGAGCCAGCTTGCGCTGACGGCCAGCATGCTCACAGCGAGGAGGCCGCAGGCCAGCGCCGCCACGGACGAGACGCGGGCCGCGAAGGCCGCCCACGACTGACCACCGAGAAGCCCCACGCCCGACGCAAGCTCGAACACGACCAGCACGGCAGCCGGTACATCGACGACCCACCAGCGCCCGGGCAACCCGACAAAGACACCGAAGGCGAGCAGACCCGCCGTGGCGAGGTTCGCGATGCCAAAAACGATGGCGGCCCGGCGCGGCATAGGCGAGTGCGTAACACGGGGGAACAGCGGGAACAGCGGGAACAGCGGGGAGGCTCCCAGCGGGAATTCGTTCTGGAGCTTGCAAGCCGAGCGCGCGACGGTTTCAATCTCGCTGCGCATCGCGCGGAGGTGCTCCCATGGCCCAACAAATCTATGATTTCCCCCTGAAAACAATAGACGGTTTGCCGAAGAAGCTCGCAGACTACCAGGGAAAGGCGGTGCTCATCGTCAACGTCGCGTCGAAGTGTGGTCTCACGCCGCAGTACCGTGGCCTTGAAGAGCTCCAGGAGACCTACGGCAAGAAGGGCTTCTCGGTGCTCGGCTTTCCGGCGAACGAGTTCGGGGCTCAGGAGCCGGGCAGCAACGACGAAATCAAGGACTTCTGCACTACGAACTACGGCGTAACGTTCGATATGTTCGCCAAGGTGAAGGTAAAGGGGCCGGGGATCGATCCGCTCTTCGACTACCTCACGAGCGAAAAGACGAACCCGCGTTTCGCCGGCGAGATACGGTGGAACTTCAATAAATTTCTTCTCGGCAAAAACGGCGAGATCCTGGCGCGCTTCGAGCCGAAGGTGGAGCCGATGAGCCCTGAGGTCCGGCAGGCCGTCGAGGCCGCGCTGGCGATCTGACGCGCCCCCGGGAAGTCGGCCCGTTTCTACGAGTCGACGACCATCATGCGGATGGCGCGCGCGCCTACCGTCACCTCGAGCGCCCCGCCTACCCGACTGACACGCAGCCCGTCGAGCGCGTCGACGAGAGCTCCCACGCCGGCCACAGACAAGCGCGCCGTCACGTCGGCCGGCGTCGGGTTCATGACGAAAACGACGCGCGGTCTTTCGTCCGCGTCCTCGTGAACGGAGAGAAACAGGTCGGGCGGGTCGACCGGCCACGTCGGCAGACCCAGCTCGTCGATCCGACGGGCCACGAGCGCGTCGGCTCGTGCAAGCTCGTCGAGCGGCTCGATCTCGAGGTCCCGGATATCGGCCGGTCGCTTCAGGGGCCGCATGGCACCATCGAGCTCGGGCGCGCGCGGCCCGATGGTAACCACCGCCCCGGCCTCGCGTGCACGGCGGAGGCTCGCGACCAGGCTCGCCTTGAGGCCGCCCGCGCTTGCGCACACGATCCAGCTCGCCCCAGCGATCGAGTGCTCGACCGTCTCGCCGCCGGCGTAGGCGAACGGAACACCGCGCGCGTGCATCGCACGCTCGAACGCGCGCAGGTACGCCTCGGCCGCGATGACCGGCGGCGTCCCAAGCCCGAAGTCTCGCTCGAGGACGGTCTCGCCCCAACCCGCGCCGAGCACGTGGAAGAGCGCCGGCGTAAGCGGGCCAAAAGCATGCGCCGCGCGCGCCAGCCGTCGGAGCGAGCGAGGCACGACCAGACGAACCGGTGCGCGGCGCCGTAGCCTATGGAGCTGCATGCGCGTAAAGGCAGCGAGGAGCTTCGCATAACGTGCTGCCATCGGTCGCGGCTGGCCGTGCCTGTCGATCGGAGCGCCGATCCATCGATCGCGCTCGACGGCCATGTACAGGTTGAACCCGCGCAGGCCGTACGCCATCGCGCAGAGGAGCGTGTACGTGGAGTCGAGCTCGTCGAGCGGCGCGAAGAACGGAGGAAACCCGACGCCCACCTCTGCGCCGTAAGCGGGCCGCTCGAGCCCCTCGCAGCGCGACGCGAGCTCCGTCGTCCGACGGAGAATCGCCCAGTGCTCCGCCGGCGTCGCGCGGTGATAATAGTCGAGCCCGACGAGGTCGATCGCGGCAAGCCGTGCAGGGTTCAGCGCGGTGGCGCTCTCGCCGAGCGGCAGGTTGTGCGTCATCGGCAGTCCGTCGAAACCCGAGTCGACGAGCGCGGTCGCCATGCGATCCATCGCGGTCGAGAGGAGCTGCTCGTGAAACTCCGCCCAATCGACGTGTCGCCCGAGGTCGCGCGTCTCGGTTGCGTCGAAGCGGCGCGGAGGCTCGACGTCGGCGAACGTTATGGAATCGCCGCTCCAGGACGCGCGGAGCGCCCGCTGATGACGGTACTTCGCGCGCAAGAACTCGCGGAACGCGCGCAACGCGTCGGGGTGATAATCTTGATCGTAGACTCCGTCCCGAAAGTAGAGCGCGCCCTCGTTGTCCACTTGGACGAGAACGACGGGGCCCTCCGGCCAGCGCAGGCGGGAGAGGCGCTGGCCGACGGCCCGGTACCAGCGCGCGGTCTCCTCGAGGAAGGCGTCGCTCGCGTAGCTCGGCACGGGAAACGCGACAGGCGCGATCGGGAGCATCACCGGGTGCCCGCCCGGCGTCCGGGCCTGGCAGTCGGGGTCCCAGACGACCCGCTCGGGCAAGCCGAAGAACGCGAGCTCGGCGTTGATGTGCGGGCCGGGCCGAAGAACGCAGCGCAGGCCGACCTCGTGCGCGATGTCGAGGAACCGGGCCACATCGAGCCGGTGCTCCTTCTCGCCGAAGTCGTACTCGCCAGGGGCGATTTCGTGAACGCCCCAGGGAACGTAGGTGTCGACCAGCCGCAAACCCATCCCGCGAATGGCCTCCAGCGCGGCGCGCCATTCGTGGACCGGGTGACGCCAGTAGTGCATGGCTCCAGCCCACAGCGGCAGGACCTCGCCGTCGCCCAGGTCCAGCCCATGCGGGTGTAAGCGCACCCGCGCCTCCGCCGACGCAACCGGCGACGAGACCTGTTCGATGCTTCGCGATCGCTTCGCCATGTCAGCGCAGGGCTCGGGACAGCACGCCGTTCAGTGCTCGCATGTCCTCATCGTCGGAGAGCCTGGCAAGGCTGGCCCGCGCCTTGGCTATGGTTGCCTCGAAGTACTTCAAAAAGGACGGGTTGCTTTTGACGCGATCGATGAAGACGAAACGGCCGGCGTCTTTGAGCTTGCGCTGCACGGTTACGAGGTCGAACTCCCTGGCGATGGTCTCGCGCTCCCGCGCGTCGATTCCCCGCGCCGCCGCGTAGTCGTCGAGCCGCGCGTTGACAAAGTCCCGATCGAACACCTGATAGCTGTCGTTGAGAAGGGCCACGAGGTCGTAGACGCGCGGCCCGAGGAGCGCATCCTGGAAGTCTATCCAGCACAGCGCGCCGTCCGCGCGGACCATCAGATTGCGAGACTGGTAGTCGCGATGCACGAACGCGCGGGGCCAGCTCGCGATGCGCCGAGCGAGCCGCTCCGCGACCGTATCGAAGACGTGGCGATCAGCGGGAGCGAGGACGACGCCACGCGCCTCGAGCGCCCACTCACGAAAATGATGAATCTCCCAGGTCAGCAGGTGCTCGTCGAAGGCGCGCGCCGCGACGACGCTCCCCACCGGTAGCTGCGACAACGCAATCTGGGCGAGTGCGAGATCCCGCGCGGCGCGCACGTACAGCTCTTCGCGGCGCGCCGGGTTGGCACACAGGAAATTGGCGAGGGTGTCGTCGCCGAGATCTTCGAGCAGCAGCCATCCGGAGGCCATGTCCTCGCCGTAGAGCCTGGGGACCGTGACACCGCGTGACTCGAGCAGGTCGCGCACCTCGAGGAAAGGCCATCTCGCGGCGCGCGCCGTCGCTCCGCTGTCCACCTCCTCCGCGTTTGCCCCGTCCGGCACGAACATCGCGACGGCCCCACCCGCGGGGACCCTCACGCGAAAGTACCGGCGCGTCGAAGCGCCCCCAGGCATTGGATCGCAGACGAGGGGCGCCCCCTGGAAAGCCTTCGCGACGAGGGCGGCGAGAGGCGCAAAGTCGAGCTCGTGGATGCGCTGCAGGTGCGACGGGATGGTTATTGCGGTCATGCGGGGCCACTCGCGGAGGGCCTCGCGAAGAGGTACCACTGGAAAACCATGCCAGCCAAGCTGGAGACCCTCGTCGAACGCGCGGCGGCGGCTCACGGCACGAGTGTCGGGCCCGAAGCGTTGGTCCACATCGGCGCATGGCTCGCGCGCATCGAAGAGTGGAACTCCCTGATCGACCTGACCGCGGCGCGCTCGCGCGAGGAGCTCGTCGACATCATGCTGGCCGACGCGCTCCTCCTGGCCCAGCGCGTGTCCAGGGATGCCCGGGTGGTGGACGTCGGTTCGGGCGCGGGCGCGCCGGGGGTGCCGCTTGCGCTACTCAGGACCGACCTACGGGTCACGCTGGTCGAGCCTCTCGGAAAGCGCGCGAGCTTCCTCCGCCTCGTCCTCGGCGTCGTGCGGCGCGCGGACGTCGTGATAGAGCGTGCGCGAGGCGAAGCGTTCGCCGGCCGCCGCCAATGGGACACGGCCGTATCTCGGGCGACCTTGCCTCCCGCGACGTGGCTCGATCTCGGCACCCAGCTCACAGCCATCGGCGGTTTGGTCTGGGTCCTCCTCGCGAAGAGCGCCCCCCCCGCACACCCCCGCGCGACGCTCGAGACCGACCTGTCGTACGTGTGGCCGCTGACGGGCGCCGCGCGTCGCGCCGTCGCCTACCGCGTGCATTCTTGATCGCGGTCGCGCAGGACGGCCGGTTTCTTGGCCCGGCTGGCCTCCCCGTGCGACCGCTCCGGGAATGAGCGCGACGCGCGAATCGGAGCTCACCACAGTGCGCAAGCTCGCCGAGGAGCTGGCCAAAGGGCGCGCTGAGCGCGTCACCACCGGGCACCTTTTGGCGGCGATGGCGTCGACGTCCGGGGGCGCGGCGGATCTCCTGAAGGAACGCCGGCTCGGCGCCGAGGTGCTGCTCAAGGCGGCGCGCGTGCTCACCGATGACCACTCGGACGCGGTCACCCGTGTCATGCAGCGGGCGCGCGAGCTCGCGGCGCGTTCTCCGTCGCGCGAGGCCAACGCGACGCACCTCCTCTTTGCACTCTGCCAAGAACGGACAACCGCAGCGTACCGAGCGGTCGCCCAGTGCGGCTCCGACGTGACCAAGCTGCGCACCGCGGCCATGCAGGTGGCGATGGGGCTCGTGGTCGCGCGTCGGGTTCCCGCAGCAACCCAGCTCTCGTTTCCGCGCACGTCGCCCCCGCAAAGATCCGGCGGGCACCGCGCCGAGGAGCGCATAGCGACGGTGACGGCGACGGCGACGGCGACGGCCCCAACCGCGGCGGCGCCCACGCCCGGGATATCTGACTCCAGCCACACCCGACCGAAGCGTCACCGCGCCCAAGCCCCCTCCGCGGGCGCGAGCGGAAGCCCGCACGCGCGCTTCCAGCTCGACCCCAAGCGCTTTCCGACTCTTGCGGCGGTGGGCACCAATTTGACGCTTGCGGCGGCGCGCGGCGAGCTGGACCCCGTCTTCGGGCGAGAGGCGGAGATCGACCGCACGCTGGACGTCCTCGCGAAACGCAAGGGCAACTGCCCGTGCCTCGTTGGCTCGGCAGGTGTCGGCAAGACCAGCCTCGTCAAAGGGTTGGCCCAGCGTATTGCCGACGGGCGCGATGTGGGAACGCTCGACGATCGCATTCTCATCGAGGTCGGAGCGGCGGCGCTTCTTTCGGGAACGGGGCTGCGCGGGGCCATCGCCGAGAGAATGGCCCAGATCAAGATCGAAGCGGGGCGCGCGGAGGGGCGGGTCGTCCTTTTTTTCGACGAGCTGCAGTCCGTGCTCGGCGCGGACGATGAGCTGGCGGCCGAGCTAAAGGCGGCGCTCGCCCAGGGGCAGCTGGCGTACGTCGTCGCCACCACGCCCGAGGACTACAGGCGGATCGCCACGGCCGATCCCGCGCTCGCCCGGCTGATGACGCCCGTCGAGATAGCGGAGCTCGGCCCGGAGGAGGCCCTCCTGGCCCTCGAGCGCGTGGCTCCTGCCTTCGAGCGGTTCCACGGGATACGGTTCCTGCCCGGCGCGATTGCTTCGGCGGTCGCTTTGAGCGCTCGCTATGTCCCTGATCGCGCGCTGCCGGACAAGGCCGTCAACGTGCTCGATCTGGCGGGGGCCCGTGCAAAGCGGCGGGGCGAGCGGGAGGTAGGGCCGGAGCAGGTGGCCGAAGTGCTTTGTGAGACGACCGGCGTGCCGTTGGACCGCCTGCTCGAGACGGACGGTGCGCGCATGCTCCGCTTGGAGCAGCTCCTCGGAGAACGCGTGGTCGGGCACGGCGAGGCGCTCCGTCGCATCTCACGCGTCCTGCGGCGCAACGCGAGTGGCTTCCGATCGCGCCGCCCCATCGGGACGTTCCTGCTGCTGGGACCCACCGGTGTCGGCAAGACAGAAACAGCCAAGGCCATCGCGGAGAGCCTCTTCCACTCTCCCCATGCGATGACGCGCATCGACCTCTCCGAGTACGCCGAGCCACACGCCATCGCGCGCCTGGTCGGTGCCCCGCCCGGCTACATTGGACACGAGGCGGGCGGGCAGCTTACCGAAGCCGCGCGCAAGCGGCCTTACCAGGTGCTGCTCCTTGACGAGGTCGAGAAGGCCCATCGCGACGTGCAGGAAGCATTTTTGCAGTTGTTCGACGAGGGCCGCATGACGGACGGGCGCGGCCGCACCATTGATTTCACGAACGTCGTCGTGGTGATGACGTCCAACTTGGGCGCCGACGTAGCGCATCCGAAGGAGCGGGCGCGGATCGGCTTCGGCGCACGCGCCGCGAGGGATCTCCGCGCTTACGACGAAGCCATCTGCGCAGCCGCCCGCGCGGAGCTCCCGCCCGAGCTCTATAACCGCATCGACGAGGTGCTGGCGTTCGCGCCGCTCGGGCAGGCCGAGGTCGCCGAAGTAGCGCGGCGCATGCTCCGCGGTCTCGGCGATGAGCTTCAACGCGTGCGTGGCGTTCGACTCGACTTCAGCGAACCGGCCATCGAGGCCCTCCTCGTCAACGGCGGCTTCGACGCGGAGCTCGGGGCTCGGCCGATGCGACGCGCCATAGGGCGCCTCGTCGAGACGCCCATCGCGGAAATGATTCTTCGGGGCGAGCTGCATCACGGCGATACGGCGAGGGTCGACGCCGAGAACGGCGAAATTGCCGTCGATGCGGTGCGCTCATCGCCGGCCAAAGCGAGCGCATGAGCCGCAGACAAGCGCCCCCTTGACCGGCGCGTCGTTGGCGGCGTCACGACTCGATGGCCAGGCGGTACCTCTCGCGCCTCGCCGCATCCTTCAAGATGTCGTAGGCCTCTTCGATGACGGTGACGATCTTGCGGAGGTCCTCGTCGAGATCGGCGACGTCCGGCGTAAGGACACGCGACGGATCAAGCCCCCGACGGAGCTCCAGGAATGCCCGTCTTATCTCGTATCCGGTCGCATCACGCGCAACCCCGAGCAGCGCGAAATAGTCGCCTTCATGCACGAGCTGCATCCGGGCCTGCACCCGCTCTCGCAGCGCGTCGCCGTCGAGCGCTGCGATCTCCGCGGCGCGTTCGCCGTCCTCGCCAAGGCTGCGCCGCCCCGCGCGATCCGTCGGCGAGGGGAGCACCTCTACGATGCCGAGCTGCGAGAGCGCGAAGACGACCGTTGCGAGATCGCCCTCCGGCGCCGCACCGAGCACTTCGGAGAGCGGGCTCCCGTACGCGTCGCGCAATCGGGCGAGCTCCGGCGGCGCGAGCGCGCACTCTGCCGCCAGACGCTCGGCCGGCCCCGCACCGATGCGCGATTCGGAACCGCCCAGACGCTCGAGCGCATCGACGGGCGAAACCACCCGCCGGACTACCTCGATGAACACCTCCGCGCCGGGCGAGGCTCCGAAGACGCTCGGCTCGGTCGCCAGCCTTCCGGGCGGCAGCGCCTCGACACTGAGACGCGCGTTCACGAGTGCAAGAACGCGAGCCAGCAACCACTCGGCGTGCGCGCGCAGCACGTCCCACATCTGGTTCTGGCGCAGATAGCCCCGTGCGATGAGCGCCGCCGCCGCGTGGCGGCCAAACGGCGGGCACTTCGTGGCCATGCGCCGTGCCGACTCCTTCGGCAAGTCGCCACGTTGGGCGAGGAAGGCCACGAGGGACTCGTCGTCGAGGGACGACGAGGCGGTCACCACGTCTCCCTCGCGCAGGACGACGCGTCGCTCCACGTCGCCCGCCGCAAGACAAAGCGAGCCGGTAACGCGGTCGGCGATCGCGCGCCCGACGACGCGCATCGCCTCTCCGGGGC
>JALYHV010000128.1 GCA_030776205.1 Myxococcota bacterium
CCGTACGCCGGGCCGCCTCGGTCGGGTGCGCGGTGAGGGTGAGGGTGACCTCCAGCGCCGCGATCGCCTTGCGAACAGCGTCGGCCGAAACACCTGCCTTCTTTGCGCTCTCCAGCACCGCCCGCAACGAGCCACGTTGCGGGCGCCCTTCGCGATCCCGCGCATGCGCACGTGCTCGACGGACGCGGTGATTTTGCTCGGCGAGGTTGACGAGCCGAAAGTACGTCGCGAACGCGCGGATGATGATGGTTGCGTGCTCGAGTGGTAGCTCGGTCAGGAGGGCGGTGAGCTCTCCCGCCCGTGCCGCGCGCTGTTCGGCGGGCCCGCGTCTCCGGAGGATGGCGAGCTTGCGGACGCGCTCCTCCAGCGCAAAGAGGGGCTCGCCCTCCTGCTCTATGAGCACTTCGCCCAGCATTCGGCCCAGCGAGCGCACGTCGCTCCTGAGCGGCCTGTCTACCTCTCGCTTTCGACGCATTGCGAAAAGCATCTTGCGGGCAGTCGTGTCCGCGCGTCGAGTGTATTCCGAAGGCTCCGCGCCGTTCGGCTGAAATTCAGCCGAATGAGCGGCGCGGCGCCCTCGTTTCAGTTCCGTTACTCTTCGTTGACGGCCGTGAGGGCGGCCTCTGGAACGCGCGGCGCCGCCGGAACGAACCGGTCCTCGTCCCCTTCGACCACCACCTTGAGCTGCTTGTACGCGGAGAGCCCCGTCCCTGCAGGGATGAGCCGGCCCATGATGACGTTTTCTTTGAGGCCGCGCAGGTAGTCGACCTTGCCGGAAACGGCCGCCTCGGTGAGGACCTTTGTCGTCTCCTGGAAGGAGCTTGCGCTTATGAACGACTCCGTCGAGAGACTCGCCTTGGTGATCCCGAGCAGGAGCGGCTCGGCCACTGCAGGACGCCCGCCGCGCTCTATGACACGCTGGTTCTCGCGTTCGAACAGGTATTTCTCCACCTGCTCGTCAATGAGGAAATTCGTGTCGCCGACATCCTTGATCCGGACGCGTCGCAGCATCTGCCGGACGATGGCTTCGATGTGCTTGTCGTTGATGGCCACGCCCTGCAAGCGGTAAACCTGCTGGATCTCGTTGACGAGGTACGCTGCCAGCTCCTTCTCGCCCTTCACCCGAAGGATGTCATGCGGGTTGGCAGGGCCGTCCATCAGTGGCTCGCCCGCGCGAACGCGGTCCCCTGGCTGAACCTGGATGTGCTTGCCCTTCGGAATGAGGTACTCGCGCGCTTGATCGGTCAGACTGACCCCATCCGGCGCAAAAGGCGTGATGACCACCTTTCGCTTGCCCTTTGTGTCCTTCCCGAAGCTCACTTCGCCATCGATCTCGGCGATGATGGCATGATCCTTCGGTTTTCGCGCTTCGAAGAGCTCGGCGACCCGCGGCAAACCGCCGGTGATGTCCTGTGTCTTGGTGGTCTCACGCGGGATCTTGGCGAGGACGTCGCCGGCGCTTATCTCGTCTCCGTCCTGAACGACGATGTTCGCCCCCACCGGCAAGAGGTAGCGCGCATCGAGCGTGCTGCCGGGCAGCTTGAGCGTCTCGCCGCTCTGGGGGCTCTTGATCGAAATGCGCGGCCGCAGATCGGCGGCGCGCGACTCGATGATCACCTTACGCGACAGGCCGGTGACCTCGTCGAGCTTCTCGGTCATCGTGACACCTTCCACGATGTCGCCGAATTTTACGATACCGCCGACTTCGCTGAGAATGGGCACCGCAAAGGCGTCCCACTCGGCGAGGAGCTGGCCCGCGCGAACCTTGTCGCCCTCGTTGACCTTGAGCAGCGCCCCGTAAACCAGGCGGTGGTGCTCGCGCTCGCGCCCGGTATCGTCCACGAGGACTATCTCACCGTGCCTGTTCATCACGATCGTGCCATCGGCCTTTTTCGCGATGTTTGCGTTCCGGATGCGAATGTATCCCTCGTTTCGGGACTCGAGAGAGCTCTGCTCGATCTTGCCGCGCGCCGCGGCGCCGCCGATGTGGAACGTGCGCATCGTGAGCTGCGTTCCTGGCTCTCCGATTGATTGGCTGGCGATGATGCCGATGGCCTCGCCGATGTTCACCTTGTAGCCGCGCGCCAGATCGCGTCCGTAGCACTTGGCGCAGACGCCACGCTTGGTCTGGCAGGTGAGCACCGAGCGGATGACGACCTCTTCGATGCCGGCCTCCTCGATGATGTGGACCAGGTGCTCGTCTAGTTCGGTGTTGGCCGCCACGAGCACCTCGCCCGTCAGCGGATCCACGATGTCCTCCAGCGCGACGCGCCCGAGGATGCGATCGCCTAGGGGTTGAATCACTTCGCCGGCGTCCTCGAGCTTCGTGACTCGGATGCCGTCGAGGGTCCCGCAGTCGAACTCTGCGATCACCGCGTCCTGAGCGACGTCGACCAGGCGGCGTGTCAGATACCCGGAGTTCGCCGTCTTGAGCGCCGTGTCGGCCAGCCCTTTTCGAGCGCCGTGTGTCGAGATGAAGTACTCGAGCACGCTGAGCCCCTCGCGGAAGTTTGCCGTGATGGGGTTCTCGATTATCTCGCCCGACGGCTTTGCCATCAGACCCCGCATGGCGGCGAGCTGGCGAATCTGCTGTGTCGAGCCTCGCGCGCCAGAGTCGGCCATGATGTAGATGGGGTTGAAGCTCGGTTCGATGAGCTCCTTGCCCGTCTCGCTGTCCACGATCTTCTCTTTGCCGATCTCGTTCATCATTTCCTGGGTCACCTTGTCGGCAACCCCGGCCCAGATATCGACGATCTTGTTGTAACGCTCCCCGTCGGTGATCAGGCCCTCCTGGTACTGGTCGATGACGAGCTGAACTTCGGCCTGGGCTTCGCCGAGGAGGACGCCCTTCGCCTTGGGGATCACCATGTGATCCATGCAGATAGAAACACCGGCGCGTGTCGCGTAATCGAAGCCCAGCGTCCGCAAGCGGTCGGCGAGGAGCACCGTGGCCTTGTTGCGGTGCTTTCGGTAACAGGCATCGATGAGCGCGGAGAGCGCCTTCTTGTCGAGCGTCTTATTCACCAGGTCGAAGGGCAGCCCTTCCGGAAGAACCTCCGCGATGAGGCAGCGCCCTACCGTCGTGCTGATGATCCGCCGCTTGCCTTCGCCGTCGGGGACACGCACGCGGATGCCCGAGTGCAGCGTGACCTGGCCGTGGTCGTACGCCATGCGCACTTCATCGACGCCCGCGTACTCCCCGCGGAGGTAACCCTCGACGTGGCCCTTCTTGTCGACGGTCAGCGACCCCTCTCGGTAGCAGCCCTTCGCGAACTTGCGTTCGCGGGTCGCGTAGTAGAGGCCGAGCACGATATCTTGCGTGGGGTTGATGATCGGTCGCCCGTTGGCGGGCGAGAGGATGTTGTTCGTGCTCATCATGAGCACGCGCGCTTCCATCTGCGCTTCGATGGACAGCGGGACGTGGACCGCCATCTGATCGCCGTCGAAGTCGGCGTTGAAAGCCGCGCAAACGAGCGGGTGGAGCTGAATCGCCTTCCCCTCGATGAGCACGGGCTCGAAAGCCTGGATGCCGAGACGATGGAGAGTCGGCGCGCGGTTCAGGAGCACCGGGTGCTCGGTGATGACCTCCTCGAGAATGTCCCAGACTTCGGGGCGCTCCTTCTCCACCATCTTCTTGGCGCTCTTGATGGTGTTGACGTAGCCGCGCTCCTCGAGCTTGTTGTAGATGAACGGCTTGAAGAGCTCGATCGCCATCTGCTTGGGCAAGCCGCACTGGTGCAGCTTCAGCGTGGGGCCCACCACGATGACGGACCGACCCGAGTAGTCGACGCGCTTGCCGAGCAGGTTCTGGCGGAACCGCCCCTGCTTTCCCTTCAGCATGTCGCTCAAGCTCTTCAGCGGACGCTTGTTTGGACCCGTGATGGTCTTCCCGCGGCGGCCGTTGTCGAAGAGCGCGTCGACGGCCTCCTGCAGCATGCGCCGTTCGTTGCGGATGATGATCTCCGGCGCGTTCAGCTCGAGCAGGCGCTTGAGCCGGTTGTTTCGGTTGATCACGCGCCGATAAAGGTCGTTCAAGTCGCTCGTCGCAAAGCGTCCGCCGTCGAGGGGTACGAGCGGACGAAGGTCGGGAGGGAGCACCGGAATGACGGTGAGCATCATCCATTCAGGACGGTTTCCGCTCTCGCGGAAGGCCTCGCACACCTTGAGGCGCTTGATGATCTTCTTGCGCTTTGCCTCGCTCGTCGCGGAGCGCATTTCCTGCCGGAGCTGCTCGCTCAGGGTGTGAACGTCGACCTGCTTGAGCATGTCGAGGACGGCCTCGCCGCCCATCCCGGCGACGAACTTGTCATCGCCGTATTCCTCCGCGAGCTGCATGTAGCGCTCTTCGCTCAACAGCTCGGCCTTGGACAGCCCGGTCTCCTTCGGATCGATGACGATGTAGCTCTCGCAATAGAGGACCTTTTCCAGATCCTTGAGCGAGATATCGAGCATGTTGCCGATGCGGCTCGGCAGAGACTTCAGGAACCAGATGTGCGCGACGGGCGTGGCGAGGTTGATGTGGCCGAGACGCTCGCGTCGCACCTTGGACTGAATGACCTCGACGCCGCACTTCTCGCAAACGATTCCGCGGTGCTTCATGCGCTTGTACTTGCCGCAATTGCACTCGTAATCCTTCACTGGCCCGAAGATCTTGGCGCAGAACAGCCCGTCCCTCTCAGGCTTGAAGGTTCGATAGTTGATCGTCTCGGGCTTCTTCACCTCGCCGTGCGACCACTCGCGAATTTTCTCGGGCGACGCGAGCGAGATACGAATCGCGCTGAAAGAAAGCGGATCCTTGGGCTTCTCGAAGAAGCTGAAGATGTCGCGCATCTGGTTCTTCCTTTTCCTGACTGCTTACGGAAAAAACGTTTTCGAGTTTCTATCGAAGAGAGACACTGCCGTTGAGACACAAGGAGGAGGGCTTCCTCTCGGTCCTCGTGCTCGCCGGCGACATCACTCCTCGGCTGCGTGCTCTGCCCGTGGGTTGCCCGGCTCGATGAGCTCTACGTTCAGGCAAAGCGCCTGAAGCTCTTTGATGAGCACGTTGAAGCTCTCGGGAAGCCCCGGCTCCAGGTTGTATTCGCCCTTGACGATGGCTTCGTACATGCGCGTACGGCCCTGAACGTCATCACTCTTGACCGTGAGGAACTCCTGGAGCGCATACGCGGTGCCGTACGCCTCCATCGCCCACACCTCCATCTCGCCGAGACGCTGGCCGCCGAACTGCGCTTTGCCTCCCAGCGGCTGCTGTGTGACGAGCGAATAGGGCCCGATCGATCGAGCGTGGATCTTGTCGTCCACCAGGTGGTGCAGCTTGAGCATGTACATCACGCCGACGGTCACCTCCTGGTCGAAGGCTTCCCCGCTGCGCCCGTCGAAGAGGACCGTCTGGCCGCTGGAAGGGAGTCCGGCCAGGCCGAGGGTGTTCTTGATTTGAATCTCCTGCGCACCGTCGAACACGGGACTCCCGTAGTGGATGCCGCGGCGAAGCTTGAACGCCAGCTGGCGCACGTCTTCCTCGCTGAGCTTGGACAACCACTTCTCGATGTCCTCGTCGCCTTCGAAGATCTTCTTCACGTGCTCGCGGAGCGCGCTCGTTCCGAATTTCTCCTCGAGCATGTAGCGGAGCTGGGCGCCTAGCACTCGGGCCCCCCAGCCGAGATGGGTCTCGAGGATTTGCCCGACGTTCATCCGGCTCGGCACGCCGAGCGGATTCAGGACGATGTCCACCGGAGTGCCGTCCTGCAGGTACGGCATGTCTTCTTCGGGGAGTATGCGCGAGATGACACCCTTGTTTCCGTGACGACCGGCCATCTTGTCGCCGACCTGCAGCTTCCTCTTGATGGCAATGTAGACCTTCACCATCTTGATGACGCCGGGGGGCAGCTCGTCGCCCTTGCTGAGGCGGTCGATCTTGTCGCGGAAGTGGTCCTCACGGACCTGAACGATCTCCTCGAGCTCGCGCACCTTCGTCGCGATTTCGTCGGCCCCCTCGACCGGCAGCTCTGTCAGGTACTTGCGGGGGACGTCGTCGATCGTCGACTCGTCGAGCACGGCCCCCTTCTGGAGGAGCACCTTTCCTTTGTCGTCAACCAGCTTGCCCGTCGTCGAAACGCCGATGAGCTGCCTGCGGATCTGCCGGTAGAACGAGTCACGGAGAATCTTGATCTCCTCGTCGCGCATCTTTTCCAGGCGCACGCGCTCCTGGTCCTCGATGTCCTTCGAGCGCTCGTCCTTTTCCGTTCCCTTGCGTGAAAAGACACGGGCATTGATGACGATCCCGCTGACGCCCGGCGGGACGCGAAGGCTGCTGTCACGCACGTCCCCGGCCTTCTCGCCGAAGATCGCGCGAAGCAGTTTCTCCTCGGGGCTGAGCTGCGTCTCGCCTTTCGGCGTGATCTTGCCGACCAGGATGTCGCCGGGCTTCACTTCGGCGCCGATGCGCACGATCCCGCTCTCGTCGAGGTCCTTGAGGGCCTCCTCGCCGACGTTGGGTATGTCGCGCGTCACCTCTTCCTTGCCGAGCTTCGTGTCACGAGCAACGCATTCGAACTCCTCGATGTGAATCGAGGTAAAGACGTCGTCCTTCGCGATCCGCTCGCTCACCAGGATCGAGTCCTCGAAGTTGTAGCCCTGCCAAGGCATGAACGCGACGAGCACGTTTTGGCCGAGCGCGAGCTCGCCCATGTCGCAGCTCGGACCGTCGGCCAGAACCTCGCCGGCCTGAACGAGATCACCCGCGCGCACGATTGGAGCCTGGTTGTAGCAAGTCGACTGGTTCGAACGCTGGAACTTCATCAGCGGGTAAATGTCGGGGATTTCCGGCTTGTCGCTGTCGGGCCGGATGACGATCCGCGTCGCGTCGACGCTTTCGACCACGCCGTCCCGCCGTGCCAGCGTGCACACGCCCGAGTCGCGAGCGAGCTTTCCTTCCATGCCCGTTCCCACGAACGGGGCATGGCTGCGGATGAGCGGCACTGCCTGGCGCTGCATGTTCGCACCCATGAGCGCGCGATTTGCATCGTCGTGCTCGAGAAACGGAACGAGGGCAGCCGCGACGCTCACCATCTGGTTCGGCGACACGTCGATCAGCTGAATCATGTCCGGGGTGACCATGTGGAAGTCGCCGTTCAGCCGCGCGCTGACGAGCGACTCCTTGAACTTCCCGCGCTCGTCGATGTTCGCCGACGCCTGCGCGATGTACTTCCCCTCTTCTTCGAGCGCGGAGTACCAAGCGATGTCGTCGGTGGTCTTGCCCTCCGCCGCGCGGCGGTAAGGCGTCTCGACGAAGCCGTACTCGTTCACGCGAGCGAACGTGGAGAGCGATGCGATTAGGCCGATGTTCGGACCTTCTGGCGTCTCGATGGGGCAGATGCGTCCGTAGTGCGTAGGGTGCACGTCGCGAACTTCGAACCCGGCGCGCTCTCGCGTGAGCCCTCCGGGCCCGAGAGCCGAGAGACGCCGCTTGTGCGTCACTTCGCTCAGAGGGTTGGTCTGATCCATGAACTGCGACAGCTGCGAGCTTCCGAAGTACTCCTTGACGACCGCGCTGACCGGCTTCGCGTTGATGAGATCATGTGGCATCAGCGTGTCGATCTCCTGCGACATGCTCATGCGCTCTTTGATGGCGCGCTCCATCCGCACCAGCCCGATGCGGTACTGGTTCTCCATCAGCTCGCCGACGGCCCGCACCCGGCGATTGCCGAGGTGATCGATGTCGTCGACCGAACCTCGCCCGTTCTTAAGCTCGATGAGGTGCCGGACGGTCTCGAGGATGTCTTGCGGGGTAAGCACGGCGGTATCGAGCGCCGGCCGCTGATCCTCCGGGAGGTCCCGGTAAAACTTATAATTGAGCTTCAGCCGGCCGACCTTGGAGAGGTCGTACCGCTCGGGATTGAAGAACAGGTTGTGGAAGAGAGTCTTCGCCGTCTCGAGTGTGGGCGGATCACCGGGGCGCAAGCGACGGTAGATCTCCATGATCGCGTCCTCGGTGGTCTTGACCTTTTCCGCCAGGAGCGTGTCCCGAAGGTAGGATCCCACGTTGAGGCCGTCGATGAAGAGGATCTTGAACTGGTCGATGCCAGCCTCGCGGAGCTTCTCGAGCTTTGCCTCGGTAACTTCCTCGTTGACCTCGAGCACGACCTCGCCGGTCTCCTTGTCGACCACATCGTGCGCGGCGACCTTGCCGATGAGCTCCTCGATGTCGATTGGAAGCCTATCGACCTTCGCGTCGCGGAGCTTCTTGATCGCCGCCTTGGTGAACTTCGTGTTCTTGCGGACGATGGCCTCGTTACCGACCTTGATGTCACGCGTCGCGCGCTGACCGGGCAAAAGATCAAACTCGACGCTCTTCGCGTATTTGCCACCCTTCTCGAGGAAGATCTCTTCCGTGTTGTAAAAGTAGTTGAGGAGGTCCTGCGTGGAGTAGCCCAGCGCGCGAAGGAGCACCGTCGCGTGCATCTTGCGCCGGCGGTCGATGCGCACGAACATGATGTCTTTGGGGTCGAACTCGAAATCGAGCCATGAGCCGCGGTAGGGGATGATGCGCGCGCTGTAGAGCACCTTGCCGCTCGAGTGCGTCTTTCCCTTGTCGTGATCGAAGAAGACGCCGGGGCTGCGGTGGAGTTGGCTGACGACGACACGCTCCGTTCCGTTGATGATGAACGTGCCCGTGTCGGTCATGAGCGGGATCTCGCCGAAGTAGACCTCCTGCTCCTTGATGTCGCGCACGATCCGCTCACCGCCCTCGCGCGTGTCGTAGATCATGAGCTGCGTCGTGACCTTGATCGGCGCGGCGTACGTCATGCCCCGCTGGCGGCACTCCTCGACGTCGTACTTTGGCTTCTCGAGGTTGTAGCTGACGAAGACGAGCTCACTCGTCCCGTTGAAGTCCTTGATTGGAAACACGCTCCGGAACACTGCCTGGAGCCCCACCTCCGCCCGCTCGTTTTGCGGGATAGTGGTCTGAAGGAACTTGTCGTACGACGTTTTCTGGATGTCGATGAGGTTCGGAACCTCGATGACCTTCCGGACACGTCCGAGATGCTTGCGGATACGGAAGTTCGACTGGATGACGCTCGCCATCGCTACTCCTGATCGACGCGGAACGG
>JALYHV010000129.1 GCA_030776205.1 Myxococcota bacterium
CCCGGAATGACGGGCGAGGAGCTCGCCGTGCTGCTCGACGCGGCGCGGCGCTCTCACGAGGCACGGCGTGACGCCGAGGCCGTCGTGGGGTTGCTCGAGGTCGAGGCGGATTCGGCGAAGGGGACACTGCGGGAAGCCCAGATCCTCTCCGAGCTGGCTCGCGTGCTCGACGAGGATTTGCTGGACGACGACCGCGCGAGCGCCGTTTACGAGCGGCTCGTCCGCCTCCGCCCGGGCGACCCGCGGCCCGCGGAAGCCATCGAGCGAATCGCGGCGAAGAGGGCAAAATGGCGCGAGCTCTTCGAGCGATACATCGAGGAGGCGCAGGGCGCCGGCGATCCCTCTTTTCGAAGCTCACTACTCGTCAGCGCCGCGGAGACCGCGTTTCGGTATGGCCGCGGCGGCTCGGCTCCTCTTCAGCCGATCATCGACCTCCTGCGCGACGCGCTCTCGCTCGATCCACGAAACATGCGGGCGCAGATGCTCCTCGAGCGGCTCCTGGCCCTCGCGGAGCGCTGGGACCATCTGGCTGGCCTCCTCGAGCGTTTTGCCGAAGCGACCCCCTCGCGCGACGAGCAGACCGCGGCGTTGCTGCGGCTCGCGCGGCTCTACTCAAACAAGCTCTCGTCGGATGAGCGCGCGGCCGCGGTCTACGAGCGCGTCCTCGCGCTCTCCCCCGCCCAGCCCGAGGCATCGGGGTTCCTGGCATGGTTCTTCAACAGCCACGAAATGTGGGATCGCCTCGTCGCGCTTTACGAGGGCCAGCTGTCGACGGGCGCTTTGCGCACTCGGGAGGAGGACTTCGGCGCGACGCTACAAGTCGCCATGGTGCACTGGCGAATGCGCGGACGTCCGGACGCCGCGGAGCCGTGGTTCGAGAAGCTCCGCAAGCTGGAGCCATCGAATCCCGGAATGCTGGCGTACTTCCGGGAGTGGTGCAGCGCACGCGGGGAGAGCGCCCGTCTCGCCACGATCCTGGCCGAGGCGCAGCGCGCCATGCCCGAGGGTCCTGAGCGGGCGGCCGTGGTTGCAGAAATCGCCAAGCTGGCCGAGGAGGGCGCGAACGCGCAAAAGGCCATCGAGCAGTGGCGCTCCGTCCTCCGGCAAGATCCAAACAACCGGGAGGCGCGTGATGCCCTGAAGCGTCTCTACCGCCACACGGCGAGCTGGAACGCGCTCTCAGACTTGCTTCGCCAGGATCTCGAGCGGCAGGCGCAGCAGGGCCAAGATGACCCGGCGCCGCGCCTCGCCACCTTGCGCGAGCTTGCCAGCATCTATCGGGAGCACATCAAGAGCGATTCGGCGCAGGTGACGGTCCTGACGCAGATCGTCCAGCTCGATCCGCGCGATTTGACGAGCGTCCGCCACCTCGTTCGCGTGTACGAGTCGCTCCAGAGGTGGCGCGATTTGCTCAGTATGCAGGCGCGCCAGGCGGATCTCGAGCCCGAGCCCGCGGTCAAGGCGGAGCTGCTGCGGGCCATCGCACGGCGCTGGCTCGAGCAGTTTTCAAACGTGCAAAACGCCGTCGAGGCGTACGAGAAGCTGCACGCCGTCAACCCCAAGGATCCAGAGGCCATCAGCCGCCTCAAGGAGCTCTACGTCAAGCGGCGAGCCTATCGCCCTCTCTACGATCTGCTGACCGAGCAGGCCGAATCGATGCCGGCTACGCCCGAGCGGCGGGAGCTCTGGACCGAGCTCGCGAAGCTCGCCGCGGAGCGGCTGGAGATGGGGGCGCAGGCCGTGGCGCTCTACAAGCGCATCCTCGAGGAGGAGCCGTCCTCGACGGCAGCGCTCGACGCGCTCGAGAAGCAGGCCGAGCGGGACAAGGATTTCGTTACCGTCGCGGAGGTCCTCGAGCGCCGCGTGGCCATCGCGTCGGAGAGCGCCACGCGGCTCAGCGTCCTTCAGAAGCTCGGGACGATCTACTCCGATCGCCTGCACGACTCCGCCAAGGCGATGACGGCGTGGCGTCGCCTGCTGACCATTCAGCCCGGACACCCCAAGGCCCTTCGCGTCCTGCGCGACAGCCACCTGGCCATTGGCGACTACGATGGTCTGACCGAGCTTTACGCGCAGAACGGCGACTGGGAAGGTCTCGCGGAAGTCCTCTCCGGTTCGGCGGACAAGACCGCCGATCCGGCGCTGAAAATCGACCTTAGCTTCCGCTGCGCGACCATCTACACCGAGCGCCTCAAGGCGCCGGAGCGCGCCTTCCGGAGCTACGAGCGCGTCCTGTCGGTGCGTCCCGACGACCAGCGCGCGGCCGCCGCGCTCGTGCCCCTCTATGAAAAGGACGAGAAATGGGGCCGGTTGCCTGGCCTTTACGAGATTCTCCTCGGCCATGCCCCTGACGTGGACGTGAAGCTGGCACTGCTCGAGCGCTTGGTCGACGTCACGGGGCACCAGCTCCAGGACCGCGCGTCGGCGTTCTCCTGGGGGCGAAAGGCGTACGAACTCTCGGCGGAGCGGGAAGGGGCGCTCGCCGCCCTCGAGGAGGTGGCGCGAGCCGACGGGCAATGGGCGGCGTTCGTGGAGACCCTGAATGCACGCCTCTCCGCGCTCGAGCCCGTCCCGGACGGGACGCGCGCCGGCAAGAAAAAGAAGAGGAACCGCGAGAACGGCGACGTCGGCAAGCGCCACGAAATCCGGCAGCTGCGGGCAAAACTCGCAGAGGTCTACGCGCTCGAGATGGGTCGCGTCGACGAGGCGGTGGCGACCTACCGCGCGCTGGTCTCGGAGGACGACGGCGACGATCGCGCCATCCAGACGCTCGATCGCATCCTGCGCGAGGCCGACCGCCCGGACGACCTGCGCTGGTTGTTCGACTTGCGTGTCGAGCGCGCCAACACGGCGCTCAAGCTGGATCT
>JALYHV010000130.1 GCA_030776205.1 Myxococcota bacterium
GACACGTGGAACAAGAATGCCAGAAGCCGACGTGGCGGTCACGTCAGTGACGGCTTCGAAAAAAGGGGGGGCCTGTTTCGGCGAGTCTCAGCGGGCGATTCGGGTGGAGCTCGGCTTCGGCGTGCCCGTCGCCCACGAGCGCTCGGCGCCGCGCGCCAGCCACGTGAGCGGCAGCTTGGCGCCCCCGGCAACGACCGTCATCGGCCCCTTGTCGACCCAGCTCGAGGGGTGGGGAAACGCGATGGTTTTCTGGCCCTTCAATCCTCTCGCGGCCGGCGCGTCGAGCCGGAGAGCCGCGATGCCCGCCGCGCTCAGCAACGCCACGAGGCCGCTCGGGATATACGGCGCGATCACCGCCCGGACGGTGGCAGCGACTTCGTTTGCGTGCCCCGCGACCTCGCGCACCTCGTCGAGGGTCGTGCAAACGATGGCCATTCCTGTCCCGTTGGAGACGCCAGCGAGCGGGGCAAGCGCCAGTCCGGGGCCGGCGCCGTGTCCGTTGGACGGCACGGCGGCGACCGCCTTCACCCCCTCGGCGAGGGCGACGCCATCGACGAGCTCCAGCGTCTCGGCCGTGCTCCAAAAAGTGACGCTTTCCTTCTTGGCGGCGCGTGCACCGCCGTCGCTGCGGTCGGTGCGCCGAGCTGCCGGATCGCTCCGCTCGGGCTTGCGCGCGACGAGGACGTCGTCGGTGGGAAGGGCGCGCGGAACCGTCACGCGGACGGGCCGCTTGAATGCCCGGGGGTCCCCGACCTCCCCCGTCGCCACTGCGAACGCGATTGTCTCCGCCGAGGCCACCAGCGCCGCCCGGCGGCCGGCGACGCGAGGCTCTGGATCGCAGGTCCGCATGGCGACGCCATGTTGCGGCGGCGGGTAAAGCACGCCCGACGCGACGCGCGCATCGGGCTCGATCAAACGCGCGCCCGTGGCGATGAGATCAGTCAGCGCCCCGGTGCTCGCGAGCACTTCGAGCATCTGTCGTGACGGTACCGCACAAAGGAAGTCCAGCCGGGGCGGGACGCGCTTGCTCTTCAGCAACGTCGCCGCGGCGAACAGGTCGCGCAGCGTCGCGCCGCTGTCGCCACCCAGCAGGACCTGCGAGACGGGGCGCCCAGCGAGATCGCGGGCCGCACGGACCTGCCCCTCTTCGTCGAGGATGAGCGGATCCACGGCCCCGAGGTCCACGTTGACGACCTCCTCGCACGGCGCTCCTGCATCGGGAGCAAGAGCACGATGTGCCTTCGAGCGCCGCTGATCGCGGAGGAATACTTCCGTCCGCTCGTCGCTCACGAACAGAGCGGCCGCGGCGCCGAGCTGGGGCGCGAGGGACGCGAGCACGCTTCGATCACCGACGGACAACGAGCGCGCGCTCGGCCCCGCGAATTCGATGACGACCGGGGCGCCGCATGCCTCTTCGACGCGCCGTACGACGTCCGCAAGCCCGCGCCGCAAGAGCTCCAGCGCCACGTCGCGCGCGCAAACGAACGGGCGAAGCCGCCCTGCGAGAAGCACCTGGATGCTGACGGGCGGTCGGAAGAGAACGGAGCCGCGGGCGAGCGCCTGGGCGAGCGACGCCGGCGGCACGACGAGGGTCAAGAGGCCGATCCCGCCAACGCCGGCGAGGCGTGGCTCGTCGGTGACGCAAAGGCGCGCCGGGCTTGCGAACCGCTCCAGGTGGACAGGGCCCGGAAACCCGACTCCCGCCCGCGCGATGTGGATGCCGTGGAGCAGCATATCGGGCGACGTGGCGCTCCGCAGCTCGTCAGCGGGAGCCGGACGCGTCCCGCGAAGCTCGCTGGATTCGTGCGCTCCGGCGCCGCCCGTGACGCACCGCCCATCATAGGCGACGGCGACCTCCGCCGAGGTCTTCTTGAGGCCGGCCGCCAGCGCCTCGTTGAAGGCACGCATCGGCGCACGCGCGAGGACGATTTGGTCCACCGATACCTCGACCATTTCGCCGGCGAGCGCCGGGGCGCTCGACCGCCCGTTGAGGATCTTCTGGGCCATCGTGCGGGGAGGATCCCCGGCTCGTGCGCGCATCGTTCTCGTGTTTCCGGCCGGAACGCCCGGCAAGCGCGGCAAGGTAAACCGCCGGTCGCGAGAGGGTCAAGCGACGAGGCCTCGAGTGAGGGCTCACGCGAGTGCATGTGCGCGGGCTTCGTGCTCGAGGCGGGACCGCTTTGGTCGAAGTTGACCCGAAGGAGCGGGCCACCTTAGCCTGAGCCGTGACCATATTTCGGGACGCGCTCCGCGAGATCGTCGATCACACCGAAGGTGGCGTCGCCGGCCTCATCATGGACTCCGAAGGCATCTCGGTGGAGGCGTACACGCGCGCCGACACGCCCTTCGACATCACGACGATCGGAATCGAATACGGTGTCTTGCTCAACTCGATCAAGCGCGCCGCCGAATCCCTCGAGGCCGGCCGGGCCAACGAAGTGGCGATCGGCACCGACAAGATCACTACGCTGATCCGCACCTTGGGCGACTCGTATTTTCTCGCGGTGGCCATCCGGCCCGACGGGAACTTTGGCAAGGGTCGGTTCCTCATGCGAACGGTCGCCCCCAGGCTGCTCCACGAGCTCGAATGAGGGAGCCCGCCGTTCGCGTCCTCTGCGTCTCCGGCCCAAACTTGCAGCTGCTCGGAGCGCGCGAGCCGTCGGTCTATGGCACGGCGACCTTGGCCGAGATTCACGCGCGGCTCGAGGCGCGGGGGAAGGCGCTGGGGGTAGAGGTCGTCGCGCGCCAGAGCAACCACGAAGGCGCGATCGTCGATTGGATCGGCGCCGCTCCTCAAGAGGGGATCGCCGGCCTGCTACTCAACCCAGGCGCGTACACCCATACTTCGATCGCCATCCTCGACGCGCTGCGGGCGGTCGGCCTTCCGTGCGTCGAAGTGCACCTCTCGAACCCCGACGCCCGCGAAGCGTTCCGTAGGCGCTCGCGGATCGCGGCCGGGTGCGTCGGCCGTGTCGCCGGCTTTGGGGCGGACAGCTACGAGCTCGCGCTCGACGGACTGGTTCGCGTCCTCGCTCGCGCCGCCGAGCAGACCCATTCGTCGCGGCCGGCGTAGCCGTCGCGCGGATTGACCCGGCGAGCCTCTGGCGTCGGGCGCGAACGTGGCGCGAACGCGGCGCAAACGCGACCGCGGACTCGGCCGAACGTGACGTCCGGCGGGGGGCGTCCCGGGCGACGCAGCGGCGGCGATTGTGCCCTTCCCAGGCGGCGGCTTCGGGCCTAAGGTGCGGGCCGACTCGTCAGGACCCCGCGCAAAAGCGAGCGAACCAAACTGCACCATGACCCTGGACCTCGAGAAGCTGCGAGCGCTCATAGACCTGCTCGCCGAAAAGGACATTGCAGAATTCGAGCACGAAGAGGAGGGGACGCGACTGCGCCTCGCCTGGGGAACGCGCGCAACCGCCGCGCCCTCCCTGCCGCGCGTCGAGTTGCCCGGTGGGACGCAGCCTCCGGCTCCCGATGGCGCAGCCCCGAACGGTGACTACGTCGACATCACGAGCCCGTTCGTCGGCAGCTTTTACCGCTCGCCGTCTCCCGACGCGCCGGCCTTCGTAGAAGTGGGCTCCGTCGTGCGCGTCGGACAGACGCTGTGCATCATCGAAGCCATGAAGTTGATGAACGAGATCGAGGCCGAATGCGCCGGAACCGTGACTGAGGCTTTCGCGCAAAACGGAAAAAGCGTGGAGTACGGTCAAAAGCTTTTTCGCATAAAGAAGGCGTGACATGAGCCACGCCGCGCGCAGTCGCTTCGAGGCCGCATTCATTCCCGTCTGCCCGTACCGGCGATGTTCAAGAAAATCCTGATCGCCAATCGGGGCGAGATAGCGCTCCGCATCCAGCGTGCGTGCCGAGAGCTCGGGATCAAGACAGTTGCCGTACACTCCGAAGCGGACGCGCGGGCGCTTCACGTCCGCTTCGCTGACGAGGCGGTGTGCATCGGCCCCTCCCCGGCGGCGAAGAGCTACCTCAACGTTCCGGCCATCATCAGCGCGGCCGAGATCACGGGCGCAGACGCCATCCATCCCGGCTACGGCTTTCTGTCCGAAAACGCCGATTTTGCGCGCATTTGCGCCAAGTGCGGGATCACGTTCATCGGTCCTTCTCCTGAGGCGATGCGCGCGTGGGGCGACAAGGTTACGGCGCGCAAAAACGCGGCTGCGTTCGGGCTGCCGCTGCTGCCGGGAAGCGCCGTCCTCGACAGCGTCGAGCACGCGCTCACGGAGGCCAGGAGGATCGGCTATCCGGTGATCCTCAAGGCAAGCGGCGGTGGTGGCGGCCGTGGGATGCGCATCGTCCGGAGCGACGCGGAGATGCCCGACGCGTTCGGGAGCGCGCGCCGCGAAGCAGAGACGGGGTTCAAGAACCCGGACGTGTACTGCGAGAAGCTCGTGGAGCGGCCCAAGCACATCGAGTTCCAGGCCTTCGCCGATCAGCATGGCGGAGTGTGGACGTTCGGCGAGAGGGAGTGCTCGCTCCAGAGGCGCCACCAGAAGGTCCTCGAAGAAGCGCCGAGCCCCGCGATGACGGACGCGAAGCGCATGGAGATGTCGGTAGTCATCGCCAAGGCCCTCGGAGAGACGGGATACACGTCGCTCGGCACCCTGGAGTTCTTGATGGACGAGCGGCAGGAGCTGTACTTCCTCGAGATGAATACGCGTGTTCAGGTCGAGCATCCGGTCACCGAGATGGTGACGGGCCTCGACTTGGTCTCCCTCCAGATCCGAGCCGCGGCTGGGGAGCGAATCGATTTGCCCGACGCCGGTCCGCTCCAGTACCGCGGCCACGCCATCGAGTGCCGCATCAACGCGGAGGACCCGAAGACCTTCGCGCCGTGGCCTGGGCTCATCACGGAGTGGTCGCCGCCCGGGGGCGCGGGGGTGCGCGTCGACTCCGGCGTTTACGGTGGCTGGCGCGTGCCGCCGGACTACGACTCGCTGCTCGCCAAGCTCATCGTGCACGCGCCCACACGCCGTCAAGCCATAGTCCGCATGGGCCGCGCCCTGGACGAATTCATCGTCACCGGGATCCGGACGAACATCGAGCTGCACAAGGCGCTCCTCGCGGACCACGAGGTTCTCGACGGAACCATGACGACGCGCACCATCGAGCGCATCATCGGTCGACCCCATTGAAGGCGCCCGTTCGACGTAGAGGAGGTTCGCGCAAAATGCACACTCCCGTGAGCTACGCCACGTCGGGCCGCGGCGCGTCGGGCGTGCTCCGTCGCTCGTCGTCGTTGGGGTCCATCTGCCTCTTGGCCCTCGCGCTCGGAGGTTGCCCCTCCTCGACCACGAGCAGCTCGAGCGCCGTCGTGACCGGAGTCGAGATCCTGGCCGAGACCGTCGCGGGCAGCCACGGGTGTGGGAAGGGCGCAGGCCAGGTGTACCGCTATACGGCCGTCGTCTATCACGGCGGGACCTCCGATGGCTCGACCGCGGTCACCGCAAGCGACGCAGCGATCGCGTCGAACCTCTTCGAGTGTTACGCGGACGGTCTGTTCAGCAACCTTCCCGCGTCGGACAGCGGCAGCGCGTTGTACGTCGTGCGAGTCTATGCGTATGGCTACGCGGCCTTCCAGAAGAACGCGGCCGTCGCCGCCTTGCAGTGTCCCGCGTCGACCGCGCCACCCTGCCCCGCCGAAAGCCCGGCCGTCGTGACGGCGCCCGAGGTGACCGGCGCCGCTGACTACACGCTCGACTGCACGGCCATCGAACAACAAGGCGTGCCCGTGCTCGCTCGTTGCACGGAGACCCCCTCCGCGTTCGGCACGGCCGATTCGGGCGCCGATGCGGGCGCCCGCGACGCGGCTGCGAACGAGACCGGCCAGCTGGACGGGGCTTCCGAAGCAAGCCAGGTCGACCTCTGAACGGGCCAGGCGCCTATCTCTTCGGGCCAGGCGCCCATCTCTTCGGGCTAGGCGCCCATCTCTTCGGGCCAGTCGCCTATTCCTTCGGGCTAAGCGTCGAACACGCCCGCCCACGTGCCTAGCCCGGCGAGGGAGACGTCTACCACGCTCGCCCAGGCGCGTAGCTCGTCGGGGTACGCGTCGATCGCACGGGACAATGCCCCATGGCTGCGACGCCGTACGCCATCCCCTCAGAGGTAGTTGGCGGCCGCTCGGACCACTCGTCCCGTCTCGCCGATCTCGAACGTCTCGACGGCAAGCCGCCCGGCTTGGTTGCGGTAATGAAGAGCGATGCTGCGGGCACCGACGAAGACGGCGAGCTTCTCGAAGCGCAGGTCGGGGATGAGGCGCAGAGCCTTTTCCCAGTAGGCGCCGACGCTCGCCTTTCCCCGAAGCACGCCCGACGATTCGCCGGCGATTTCGACGATGCGAGGCGATGCCATCTCGAAGTCCTCCTCGTAGTGCGACAGAATGCGAGGCAGATCGTGGGCGTTCCAGGCGGCGATCCACTCCTCGACGAAGCGCTCGGCAAAATCGCGGCTGATCGGCGGACGGTTCATCTCGACCCACGTGCTACCAGGCGCAGCGAGACCCGCCAGCCGTCCCCCCCTGTTCGTCTGCGCTCCCGGCCGTGGCGGACTCCCGCGAATGCAAGCCCTGGAACGGTCGACACCAATGGCCAGCGGGGTTTTTCGCGGAGCCGCCGATGCGTATAACCGCGCGCATGACGGCGCGTATAATTTGTGTGTCGCCATGCACATCTTCGTCGCGGGAGCCACGGGTGCACTAGGACGCGAGCTACTACCGATGCTCGCGGGACATGCGGTCACGGGCATGACCCGCTCACGACCACACCTCGTGCGTAGCCTTGGCGCCGAACCGGTAGTCGCCGACATTTACGATCGCGATCGCACGCTCGCGGATGCGACCGACGTCGCTTGAATCGTGACGTCCTTTCGGGAACCGCGAGCCGACGCGTTTGTCAGTCCGGGTATGCGCTTCGATCCGGCGGACATCGCCGCTCGTGTTCCGACCGCCGCCCAATTCGAGGGGCTCGCCTTGGAATTCCTCGCTCGTGCAGTGGGCTACGACGTCGCCTTCATGGGCCTGCGGGGCGCCTCGATGACCTCGGTAGGGTTCGCGTGCGGCGCGGTCGAAAGGGCCCTGGGCGCCGCTTCCGAATACGAAGTCGAGTTGGCCCCGGTCAAGCGGGCAGCCCTCGCAAGGCGTGGGGTCGCAGTCGACACGGAGGTGCTTGGCGAGTGTCGCGTCAGGCAGACCGCTTACTTTCGCGACCTCGCGCTCCCCCTGGGGGGCAAGCACAGCCTCCTTGCATACCTCGTCCTTCGCGGAAAGGTGATTGGCGTGGTCATGCTGGGAAGAACGGGCGGATGCTTTCGCGAAGACGAAGTCGGTCACGTCGCCGATTTGTTGCCAGCACTCGCCGTTGGTCGCGCCTCCTACGGTCAGTCGAGCCTGGCCCGTACTCCGCTGCAACCCGCGAGCCGTGCTCGCTGGCCCTCGAGAGAGCACGTGTTGGCTCGGCGGTCGACGGGCGACACCGAGATTAGCGTACGAGATAGGCGAGGTTACCGAGAAATGGTTGCTCGCGATCTCGGCTCGGGGCAGGAGATGATCTGGACGCGCGCGGCGCTCCACGATGGCGCCAAGTCGGGCTGGCCGTACATCGACCTGCTGCACGTAGCTGCGGGTCTCGCCCGAAGAAGAGAACGTGCGCTCTTCCTCGGCTGCGGCGGCGCCGTCGGACCCAGGCAGTTCGCGCTCTGCTACCCGGGCATCGAAATAGACGTGGTCGAGCCAGAGGTCCACGTGATCGAGCTAGCCCAGTCGTTTTACGGGCTCGGCGACATCCCGCTGAGAATCCACCATGCCGAAGGCGCGTCCTTTCTCGAAGGATCGACCGAGGGCTCGTGGGACGTCATCGTGGTGGACGCCTACGAGGGCCATGCGGTCGGTGATGGTCTCTCCGGGGTTTCGTTCTTTCGAGCGCTGCAAGGACGGCTTCGCCCCGGAGGAGCTTTCGCGTTCAATGTCGTCGGCACGCTGGATGGGTCCGGTGTCGTGCGCTCCGTCCTCCGTGCAGCAACGTCCGTGTTCGACGATGTGCGAATTGTCCCGGTCATGACCTCGACCGAGAGTTACGACCCTTCCACCGAGCGCAACGTCATCCTTATCGGGGTCCGGTGACCGGGCGGGTGCCGCCGCTTGCCGTTGTCGATGGCACACCGCGGGAGGTGAACTAGAGTCATGGGGTCGATGAACCGATCGCAGCCTGGCGCGATGGTGTTCCCCAAACCGGGGCGCGCTTTGTGGGCGCTCCTCATCGTGATGACGTCGCTCGGCGTCCTCACCGCGTTGATGGCGGCGTGGTCGCCCGGCGGCGCCGTCACGTTCCGCTGGCTCGCCTGCCGGCTCGACCGCGGGTTTTCGGACCCATGGCGGCTCGTGACCTCCGGCTTGTTGACGAATCCTGAGCAGTGGTCCCATCTCCTGTTCTCGCTCGTCGGGCTTTACTTCCTGGGCGCGTCGCTGGAGCGGCGCTGGGGAGCGTGGAGGTTCGTGCGCTTCCTCGCCGTCGCCGTGGTGCTCGGCAACCTGACCACGATGGCCATCGACGCGATCACGCCTGCCGATGCGCAAGCGCGCTTCCATCCCGCGTTTGTCTACGGCCCGGCTGCGGCCCTGGCGGGCGTTGCCGTCGCGTGGTCACGCGAGTTCGCAGATTCCATCGTCAACTTGTTCTTCGTAGTCCCCGTGCGCGGCCAGACGCTCCTATGGGTGACGATCGGCATCTGCGTCCTCGACCTGATCTACCCGTCCGGATTGCCCGAGGGCGTCGTCGCGCCGTTCGGCGGAATCGTCGCCGGGCTCCTCCTCGGAGGTACCCCTTCCCTCGCGCGGCGCACCTGGCTGCGGGCGCGGCTCCTCGTCTTGCGGCGCCGCTCGTCCGGCGTGCACGTCCAAGATCTCCTCGCGTCGAAGCCACGCCGCCGTCCGCGGCCTGGTGCGCCCCCTCTCCGCATCGTTCCCGGCAGCGGCGAGGAGGACCTGAAGAAGCGGGCGCCCACCAAGGACACGCGCCATCTGAACTAGGGCTCTCGCGCAGAAGACTGTAGAGTGGCAGGCGCTCGACGATGTGGAGCCACCGTCACCTGACCGGCATCGCGCAGCTCTCGCGCGACGACATCGTCCACGTGCTCGACGTGGCGGACCGCTGGTATTCTCTTCCCCGCGCCGAGGCGACGAACGCGCGCATCCTGCGCGGCCGGACCCTCTTCAATCTCTTCTTCGAGTCCTCGACCCGTACGCGTGCGTCGTTCGAGGTCGCGGGAAAGCGCCTTGGCGGCGACGTCGTGAACGTCAGCCCGCAGACGTCGAGCGTCACGAAGGGCGAGACGCTGCTCGACACGGTTCGCAACCTCGAGGCGCTCCGCGCGGACGCCATCGTCCTGCGACATCCCGCGTCCGGCGCCTCGGAGTTCGTGGCAAAGCACACGAGCGCGTGCGTGGTCAATGCTGGCGACGGCGCACACGAGCACCCTACCCAGGCCCTCCTCGACGCGTTCATCATCCGCCGGCGCGCGAAGGGATTCGAAGGGCTGGTGGTTGCCATTTGTGGCGACATTCTTCACTCGCGCGTGGCGCGCTCGAACGCGTTGCTGCTCGGGGCGCTCGGCGCGGAGGTGCGCGTGTGCGGGCCACGCACGCTGATGCCGCGCTCTCCCGAGGCGCTCGGCCCGACGGTCCGCTCTTTTCTGCGCGTCGACGACGCCGTAGCCGGTGCCGACGTCATCATGATGCTTCGCATTCAAACCGAGCGGCTCACGGGCACCATGACCGCCAGCACGCGCGAGTACGCGAGGACATTCGGGTTGAACGCCCGGGTCCTGGGCCTGGCGAAGCCGGACGTCCTCGTGATGCACCCGGGCCCGATCAACCGCGGCGTCGAGATCGACTCGCGGGTGGCCGACGGACCTCGCAGTGTCATCCTGCAGCAAGTCGAAGCGGGCGTCGCCGTGCGCATGGCTGTGCTGGAGCTGGTGCTCGGCGCCTCGGACGCGCAGTGTCCGGGCGGAGCGGCCGGGCGCTCGGATGGGTGAGGCCGACATGCGCCGAGGCGCCGGACGCAGCGTCCTTCGCGATGCCCCCCTGGGCGTTTTCGACTCGGGGCTCGGCGGGCTCACTGTGGTGCGCGCGCTACGCGAGGCCTTGCCGGCCGAGCACATCATTTACC
>JALYHV010000131.1 GCA_030776205.1 Myxococcota bacterium
GGCCAGCGCGTGAAGCGCGCGGTCGTCATCAGTTGAGGACACTGACCTTGGCGCGCAGCTCTCTGAGTCGCTCGCGAATCGAGCTGGCATCTGGCGCCCCGGGCACGAGCTCGAGCAGGCGTGAAAGATCGGCGCGCGCTGCTTCGACAGCGCCGAGGCGGGCGGCCAGCAGGCCGCGCTCGCGCAGGGCCGGTACCGAGTCCGGTGTGAGCGAGATGATGCGGTCGAGTGCGAGGAGGGCGCGGGCGAAGTCGCCGCGCGTTGCGTGGATCCACTTCAGGTTGATGAGCATGCGGACGAGCATCGTGCGCGCGCTGGCAGCGGCCAGGTGCTCGGGCAATGAAAGCCTCTGGGGCGAGGAGGCGCGTTCGAGCAGTTTTTGCAGCGCAGGCTCGTCGAGTTGCCGACCCCCAAAGAAGGGATCGACGGTGACCGGGTTGTCGTCACGCGCGGGCCAGTCGACGCGCACCAAAAAGTGACCGGGAAAGCTGACACCGCGCGCACGGACGCCGAGCCGCCGCGCCACCTCGCAGTAAACGAGTGCGAGGGTGATAGGAATGCCCAGTTTGCGGTCGAGCACGTCCGGAAGCAGGCTGTTCTTCGGATCGTAGTAATCCTGCTCGTTCCCGCGAAATCCCAGCTGCCCATAGAGGTGATTCGAAATCGCGTCGGCCTGCTCGGCAGGCGAAAGGGTCGCGAGTCCGCGCGCGGCGAGTGGCCTCGCGAGATCGTCGAACCGCGACAGCAGGCGCTCCACGTCGAGTCGCGCGTACGTATCGCGCGCGATGAGCGCGGCGCCGGTGGCGACGTCGAGGCACTCGTCGGGCAGCTCCGCCAACTGTTCGAACGTCGTGGGGCGCGGCAGCGCGCGCTGCTGATCGGGCAAGGACGCTGCGGTCAGCGGGGGCAACGACGTCATTGGGTCAGCAAAGCAATGCACCCTTTCGTGCCCGCGGGCAAGCCACGCTTGACACCCACTTCGCGCGGGGCGACAGGACGCGCCAGCTCTGCATGTCCAAAATAGCTGCTCCTAGCTCGGCCTTGCGCAGGCGGTTCGCGCGGGCGCGTGACGCCGACCCACGAGCGATCACCGGCCGAGAGACGCCGCGCGAGCTGCTGGAGCATCGCTTTCCGGCCTATGTGGGTAGGCAAGAGCGCACTGCGTACGAGCTGATGCAGCGGAGCATCGAGCAGGACTGCGCGGTGTTTTTGACGGTCAGCGGCGCGATGACGCCGGCTGGATTGCACCAGTCGTGCCTCATTCCGTTGGTGGAGAGGGGTCTCGTCGACTGCATCACGACGACAGGCGCCAATCTCTATCACGATGCGCATCGCATCATCGGACATCGCGTCCGCGAGATTGACCCCAGCGCGGGCGACCTCCAGTACAGACTGGCGAGGATCATACGCATTTACGACCTCGGATTTTGGGAGGAGACGCTGCTCGAGACGGACAAGCTCTTCTCGGCGATCCTCCGCGGCCCAGAATTTCAAAAGAAGATGACGACGCCGGAGCTGCACTACCTCCTTGGGGCGAAGCTGGCGCAGATCGAAAAAGCATTGGGAGTGAAGGAGCCCTCAATGCTCTCTACGGCCTGGCGCTTCGGAGTTCCTATCTTCGTGGGTGCCGTTCAGGACGGTTCGATATTCCTGAACATCGTCAAGCTGAAGCGCCTCCTCGGGGACGAGTTCAAACTCGAGATCGATGTTTGCGCAGATGTCTTCGAAATGGGCGCGATTCAGCACCATTGTTTTGCGACGCTCCGAAAGCCTATGGCCATTTGGATCCTCGGCGGTGGGGTGCCCAAGAACTACACGCTGCAAGGCGAGCCGCTGCTGGATCAAATCCTGGGCGTGCCTGCCCAGGGGTTCGATATCGACGTGCAGTTTTGCGTGGACCCGGTCGACAACGGGGCGCTGAGCTCCTGCCCAGCCGGCGAAGGTCACACCTGGGGAAAAGTGTCTGCGGCGAGCGTGGAGACCGGGAGCATTTACGTCCACGCGGACGTGACGGCGGTGTTTCCGTGGGTGACGTACGCGCTCCTCAGCGATTCGAAGACCAAGCGCAAACCGCTCCGCCTGTTCGAGGCGCGCACAAGCGCCGTCGATCGGCTTCAGCAGCAGGTCGACAAACGACGCGGGAAGCTGATGGCGACGACCGAGTACTCGTTGGTAGACGGCGAGCCCAGGAAATCCCGCCCCCGCGCGAAGACCTAGCCGTGCGAGCTCGTCGTGGGCCGCTCTACGATGGCGCTTAGTCGCCGACGTTTGAGATCAGCTCGTACAGGGCGAGCAGCGCGCGCGCGCTCGTGTGCTGGAAGGCGACGCCGGCAGACGCATGGATCCCGCGGGGGCTCGCTGCCGTCTCCACCGCCGACACCGAATCCGACCCTGACGGCCTGACCGACGGGGCCGAACTGACCGCCGCACGCGATGTGGGAGAAGCCACCCAGACCACGCGGCTTCGAAGGACGAACGCCTCCCGCTGCAAAGTCGCTGCGAACGACAACGTGACCATGTCGCCGGGGAGCAGCTCGTCGTCGATGGCGAGACGCGCCCCGCCGAGCCCGATGTTCTCTATGGGTACCCGGTGCTGCCAGCCCGACTCAACGTGCGTCACGAGCGTATGCGTCGGCGTGGCATGTCTCTGATGTGCGCGGAACGTGGCAGATAATGGGGCGGCGCGCTCGCCGCGCTCGAGCCCCAGGTGGCGGCTGGACCCATCGGATGGCACGTGCAACGACTACTCTACCACGTGCTTCGAATGTGCAGCGCCGGGTCGGCGCCGGCGGGAGCCTTGCAACACCGGAAGCGACGCGGTGGAGCGTGCGTCCAGGCGCTATCCGCGAGGCCAGCGGGAGGAAAGCGCACCAGGCAGGGCGCCGCCATGGCTTTTTTCTAGCTGTACGAGTTACGATGAGCCGCCGAGGCGGCCGATTTTGGGCGCGCGACTTGAAGGGAGACGGCGAGGGAGACTGCGAGCATGACCCAGGACACCCGCAAAGACCGGCGTGTGAAAATCGTCAGCCTGAACGTCCGCTACAAGAGCGCGACGGTGGACGAGTTCATCGAGAATCATGCGCACGACGTCAGCCGCGGTGGCATTTTCATCAAAACCACCACTCCCTTTCCAGGCGGCACGCTGCTCAAATTCGAGATCCGACTGGTGAGCGACCAGGCCGTGATCGCCGGCGTCGGCCGGGTGGTCTGGAAGCGAGAGCCCGCGACCGCGACCGCTGAGCACCCCGCTGGCATGGGCGTGAAATTCATCAAGGTCGACGAGCCCTCCAAGGCGGTCATCGACCGGCTGATCAACTCACGGAGCGACGCCGGCAAGTCCTACGACGACGAGAGCGACGGGGCCGATCGCACACCGCGACCTGGTTCGGATCTGGCGGTCGCGGCAATGGCTCCGGCGCCCGCGCAGCGGACGACGATGCTGGGGCCCAATCCCTCTCCGCCGATGGAGAGCAGGGCCGAGCCCGTCGCCGCGACGCGCCACTCGCCGCCGCGTCCGCAAAAGCAGGGGATGTTTCCGCACGACGATTTCGATAAGGAGACGTATCCCAAGCAGGAGCAGACCGTCATGAAGCAGGCGGCCGAGCTGCTGGAGGAAGCCCTCCGTGAGGCCGGCGGCTCGATGGAGGAGGTTGGCAGCAATCCGCTGTTCGGCGCCACCGGCGGCGGGTCACGCATCCCGACGCAAACACTCGTGAGCGCGACCGAAAACAAGCCGGATGCCGGGACAGCGAAGCCCACGGACAGCGCGCCGCGATCCGAGACGGAGCGCGCAGCTGGCATCGAGCAGGCGGCCGTCCACGCCAAGACGCTCCTCGGAGGGATTTCGCCAGCCGCTCCGAAGCAATCACCCGAAGCGCCGCGTGCGCCAAGCGAGTCGAGACGCAAGCCGCCGGGCAAGGACGATCGCCCGGCGAGCGGGCGTG
>JALYHV010000132.1 GCA_030776205.1 Myxococcota bacterium
GCCGGCCTTGCGGACGAGCCCGGATGCGCAGTGGCGCCTCGCCGCCACAGCCGTGTCACCGCTGCCCGGAGCGGAAGCCCCGTGCGCGAGCAAGGCCGAGCGTTGCCTGTGGACGCGCCTTTTGGCAGTCCACGTGGAGCGCCTGGAGGGCGCCTTTCGCGTTTGCGGGGAGCCCGCAATTTGTGCTGAAGCCTACGTTGTCCGCTGAATGCCTTGAAGCTGGTTGCCAATGCCATCGATCACGGCCCGCCAAACACGTTTCAGGTGACCATGCCTCGCGCCGACTAGAACGACGGGTTGGCGTGTCAACGCGTCCAGCCAATCTCGTCCGCGGTCGCTTCGCCGATGGCGAGCTCGCCTAGACTTTCCGGGGGTGTCTCCAGGCCGGGAGCCAGTGGGCGATTGCGAGCCATCACCTCGGCGAACCGCTGCGGCCAGCGCGGGACACGACTCGGCTCGACCAGGCCGGCAGGCACGAGCGTTCGCCCTGCGGCGTCGTACTTGTCGGTGGCCCCCAGCGTATGAAAGAGCTCGTGGGCTGTCACGAAGAGGGCGAGATCGACCATCGAGACATCGAGCTCCACCTCCACCGCGCCGACCCGACCACCCTGTTCGCTCTCGCCTTCCACCATCGCCCGATCGCGGCTCGCTGGCGGACGGGCAGCGACATAGACGCGTGAATCGTAGACACCCACGTCCAGGTTGGCGGCGTGATCGACCCGCGCCGCCCAGCGGGAGAGAGCCCAGCCTTCCTTGAGGGCGGCGAGCCATCCCTCGCCCGAGGTTTGCGGCGGGCCCGCCATGCCGTCGACGGGGCCGACGAAGGTGAGCACGAACGGCCGTGGGGCGCCGTGCCGGTAGCGTTCTCGCTCTTGCTCCAGCCGCGCGTCGAGTGCATGAACGCGCGCGTGGAAAGCGTCGATCGCGTCATGATCGAGAGGCTCGAGCCGCACGAGGACGACGGCGACCGAGAGCGGGCGCTTCCATGAATTGCGCTCGCGTCGGCTTCGGACGTCGCGCCAACCCCAGAGCAGGACGCCGAACAGAATCGCGCTGAGGACGGTGACGCGCACGCGGAAGAATGTGCACGAGCGCGCGGGGAGCCGTTTCCGTGGCGCGACGACGGTAGAATCCGCCCCCTCGCTCACGCGCCGCCCCGAAGGCGACCGGAGAGGGCGGCTGCGCGTCCGCTGAAAGTCGGTGCGTCACCTGCTAGGCTCGCCATCAGGAGGCAGGACCATGCGACGACTTCCTGTTCGGCTGGCGGCAGTCCTCGCGGCAGCCGCTTCACTGCCCGTGCTCCTTCTGCACTGTGGGAGCACGGATGCGATGCCCTCCGGCCCTCGAGTCGACGCGGGGGGTTCGGAGGGCGGGTCCTCCGATGGCTCCGTCGCAGATGCGCAAGGAACCCCCGAGGGCGGCGATGCCGCGTCGCTCGATGACTCCATGGGCGCCGGCGAAACCGCGGCCGACGACGGAGAGGCGGGCGTTGACGCGGACGACGCGGGCGACGCGGGTGACGCAGGGGACGCGGGTGACGCGGGTGACGCGTTCCACGGAACGCCGTGCGACATCGACGCGGCAGCCGACGCGTCCTCGTGCAGCAGCGCCATGTCCTGCTGCGGTGGCTTCTGCACCGACACGAGCCGCGACCCACGCAACTGCGGCTCCTGCGGCAACGCGTGCACGTCGGCGCAGTTTTGCACCGGGGTAGCGTGCGAGGACGCGGTGCTGAAGAACCTCTGCGCAAATGCTGCCGCGACCGTCGTCCTCGATCCGTACACCGACGACAATGAGGCGGGGGCGCGGATGGGCAACGCGCTCGCGATGAAATGCGTTCCTGCCGTGACGGTCATGCTCGGCAGCGGGGACGCCGGCACCGCGCAGGACCCCGACTCGGGACGCCCTACGACCGGACCAGGGACAACGTTCGTGGCCGGGGGTGGTGCGTACGGTCAGCGGAGCGTTGCGTACATCGACGACAACGGGCTGAGCACGGTTCGTCTGCAGGCGGACGGAACCAGGACATGGTTCCAGAACTTCAAGACGGACGCCCGCATAGTGACGGCCGACAACACGACGTTGACGCCTCACCACGACTACTTTCTCCTCGAGCTCAACGTCGAGCCGGTCAGCGGGTCCCTTTGCTTTTTCGGCATCGGCTTCTTGAATTCAGGAACGGCCGCCGCTGGGTATTATTTCGAAAATAACATCATGCCGTCCCTCTCGACGTTTACCGACGCGTGGTACGTCTACGAATGGACCGACACGAACGGCGACTCGCTGCCGAGCGCCGCCGACACGTTTACGCTCCTCGCCCACGGAATGTGAGGGGCAGCGCGCCTTTTGCTCCTGGCGGAGCTTCGTTGCTACTTGGCAGGGCGTCACTTTCATTGGGTGACGCACCATTTTGAGTGTGCCGAGCGCCTTATCTTGTTGGACGGGATGCTTTCTCGACCGGCGGAGCGTCATCGCCACTGCACAAAGGCTCTCTTTCGGTCGGCAGACCGTCGGTTAGGGGAGCGCCGCTTCCTGTCGGCACAACAGCAGCGTTTCTGGTTGGCGAAGCGCCGCGCCTCGTCGACAACGCGGCTCCGCTGGCTGGCAAAGCGTCATTGTCGGCTGAGGCCGCCAGTCGCAAAAGCGAGTGGGGACGGGGGCGATGACCTTCGCGTGTTTACGTGATTATCGGGCAGGGCGTCACTGCGGCGGAGGCGGGGGCACCGTGTTCGGCGGCGCGACGCAGCCGGACAGATCGAACAGCATGAACTCGAGCGCCTTCTCCTGCGGTGACAAGGCTCTGTTGCCGCACCCGGAGGGAACGACGCCCGTCGCGATGCTGCCGCCGTAGTCGTTCGACGCCGCCCCGACGTGCAGGTCGCTGTAGACCACACGGCCGCAGAGCATTTCGCTCGAGGGGCCGCCGAGCGGCGTTTCGAAGGAGAAGTACTCCGTCGCGTTGGGCGCCTGGGCGTTCTGATCCGCCGAGATCCACACCGTGGACTTCACGTTTGCCGCGGACACGTCGGCGTTGTGACGCGCCTGCTGGATGGGTAGCTCGCCGTTCGTCAGGGCACCGCGGTCGGTGAGCCAGTCCTTCATCGCCTGCCCGCGCGGGAACGGTGCGCCGGTCGATGTCATGGTGGCGATGTTGGCGTTGACGGTACCGATGTCGTTCGAGCCCACTTTCCACGTGGCGAGGTTGAACGGCGCGAACGGACCGGAGTCGAACCAGGAGTAGTGGAAGTGCGAGGCGAAGACGCGGCCGCCGGCGTTGGCGTAGTCGTAGAGCGCCTGCTGGTTCATGTTCGTGGTCTCGCCGCCCTCGCACGAGAGGAGAACGAGATCGTACGGCATCATCGCGTCCTTCGACGTCCAGAGAGCCGTTGGGGAAAGCGGTCCCGCGGGGCTCGTGTTCGGCGCCGGGGCGCTGCCCGCTCCTGCGAAAATGTGAATGTGGCCGGACCCGCTCGGGCCGCCGCTGTATTCGCTCGCGTCCACGCCGATCCGCGAAAGCAGGCACTCGAGGCTGTCGAGCCCGCCGGTGGAGATCGCGATGTTCGGAAGATCGCCTTCGCCGCCGTTACCGGGGAGGCGCAGGACGGAGTCAGGCACGTTGTCCTTGCAAGCCACGACGTTCTTGAGGGTGTACTGCTTGCGCCACTTGCCCACCTGAACCACAAGCGGCACGTCGGGGCCCGCGGGCACGTCCTTGAGCACGAACTGCCCCTTGGCGTCGGTAATCGCGTAGGTGACCGAGTGCGCCGGATAGAGCGCCGCGCACGAGGCGCACGACGCACCCTGCGGAAGCGGACCGGGCTTTTCGGCCGGAACATAGACCACGACCCCGTAAAGCGGGTTCGCGATGCCCGTGCCGTTCTTGGCGGCCGGGTCGTAAACGGTGCCTACGAGGTTCGTCGACGAGCCGCCACAGCTCATCTGGCACGCGCCGTTCGGGAAGCAGAAGTGGCCCGGGACCAGCGCTCCGCTATTGGTGCCCCCGTCCGCGCTCTGGCAGGAGAAGAGCCCGCCGCAGCCGTTGCCGCCTTCGGCGCTCGTATCCGCGGGTGGTTTGGAGCTGCAGCCGGAAGAAGCGGCGACCGCCACCATCACGGCGAGAGAAGCGAGAATCGACACCAACCGAAACCCAACGCGCATTGAAGCCTCCAAGGGCGACATAAAGTATCCGCGTAGAGAATGCACGCGCCAGGCGCCTTCCCGAAAAGAGACGCTCTGGAGCTTGCGCTACGCCCGCAGTTATCTGCTGCCGCTGGCCATCGCGGCTCGGCCTTGCCGCCTCGTAGCCCGCCCCTCAGCCCCCTCTTGGGGCGTCTCTTGGCGCGTCTCGCGGAGCGTCGGACGGGGCATCCGCCCCTCCACCCCCCGTCGACGAGTCCGGGGCAGACGCCGATCCGCCGTCCGGTGTCGTCCCCCCGTCGTGTACGGTCGCACCC
>JALYHV010000133.1 GCA_030776205.1 Myxococcota bacterium
CGGGTGAAGAGCCCGCGCAGGAGCAGCCCCTCGCCCTCGAGCCGCGCAGCGGCCGAGGCGACCTCCCATTCCTCGAGCCCCAGCTCCGCCGCGAGCTTTGCCACGGCAAACGGACCGCGCACCTCGGCATGTCCCCGTACGACGGCGACCAGCGCGTCATCGCGCGGCGGCGCGGGGCCGTCCAGCTTCGACGGGACCACGACGCACGGCGTGATTTCGGACCTCGGGTACACGACTTGGACGAGACGCACGTTTTCGGCGGCGACCGCCAGCGGCCCGGCAGGCGAGGCGAGTACGCCAGCACGCCCGGAGCGCCGCAGCACGTCGAACCATTCGCACCACGAGTCATCGATGGGGGCGACCACCAACCCGAGAAGCGCGTCGTGCAGCTCGTCCGCGTCGCGCGGCGCGGGCCACGCTTCCGCTACGACGCTCGCGATGGCGGCGGCATCGAGCTCGCCGAGGTCGCGCTGGTGATCGGGTAGGGTGCGCCGGAGCGAGAGAGCGCGCGCGCGACGTTCCTCGAGCGGCGCGTCGTCGAGATAGGCATACGGCTTCGCGTTCAGGACTTCGTGGGAAAACGGGGAGGGCTCCGTCGTGTCGCGTGCGTGAACGCGCAGCTCGCCCCGCTCCATCCGCCCCAGCACGGCGCGGAGGCCCTGCATGTCCATGGCTTCGAAAAGGCAGTCGTGCACGGTCTGGCGGACCAAGGGGTGGTCCGGGATCTCGACCGGCCCCGGCGCGTTCTCCTGGCAGGCAACCTGCGCCGGAAACACCGAGGCGAGCAGATCGTCGGCGCGCATTCGTTGCAGGAAAGGAGGTACCTTCTTGCCGCCCTGACGTCGCGCGACCGCCAGCGCGCGCGAAGCGTTCCAGCGCCAGCGAGTGCCGAACATCGGCGCCGCCAGGATCGCCTGCTCGAGGGTCGACTGGAGCTGGTCGGCACGCACGAAGTGAAACGCGTCGGAGAGCGGAAAGCTCTGCGTCGACCCCATCGACAGGACGATCGCGTCGTCCGTGGCGGCGGCCTGCAGCTCGAAGTCGAACGAGACGCAGAAGCGCTTGCGCAATGCGAGACCGAAGGCGCGGTTGATCCGCCCACCGAATGGCGCGTGCACGACGAGCTGCATGCCGCCCGCCTCGTCGAAGAACCGCTCGAAAACTACGTCCTCCATCGTGGGCACGACACCGAGGGCGGCGCGCTGAGCGGCAACGTAGTGGACCATCTGCGCGGCAGCGGCCGGCGGTAGCGCGCATTCGCTCAGGAGCGACTCGTTCGGATCGCGCCCGGCGTCTAGAGCAGCCGCGATGTCCGCGCGCAGGCGGCTCACCTCGGTGGAGAGCTCCCACGTGCGCGAGGGCGCCTCACCGAGCCAGAACGGCACCGACGGCGGCTGCCCCTCCGCGTCGATCACGCGGAGAACACCGCGGCGGGACTCGACCCGTCGGATTCGCCACGAATGCGAGCCGAGGACGAACACGTCGCCGGCTGCACTCTCGATGGCCCAGTCCTCGTTCACGGTTCCGACGAGCGTCTCGTCCGGATCGAGCACGACCTGGTAGTCGGCTACCTCGGGGATGGCGCCGCCGTTGGTCAGCGCGACCAGACGAGCCGCGCGGCGGCCCCGGACCAGCCCGTTGACGCGATCGCGATGGAGCAACGCCTGGCCTCGCCCCAGCCGAGGGGCCACCCCGTCGGCCAGCGTCACGACGACCGCGTCGAAGTCGGCCCGGCCCAGGCGTTCGTACGGCGCCGCTTCGCGCACCAGCGCGAAGAGGGTGTCCTCCGTACACTCGCGCGCCGCGCATTCCGCAACGATCTGCTGAGCGAGCACGTCCAGCGGGGCCTCGGGAGGTTCGATGCGATCGAGACGGCCCGCCGCAACGGCCCTGACGATCGCCGCGCACTCGACGAGCTCGTCGCGCGAGGTCGGAAATAGGCGACCCCGAGAGGTGCGACCGAGGGCGTGACCCGAACGGCCGATGCGTTGCAAAAAGGTCGTCACGGCGCGCGGGGAGCCGAGCTGGCAGACCAGGTCCACGGACCCAATGTCGATGCCCAGCTCGAGCGACGCCGTCGCGACGAGCGCCTTCATGTTCCCGGCCTTCAGGCGCTGCTCGACGGCCAACCTGCGGTCCTTGGCGAGACTGCCGTGGTGCGCGCCCACACAGCCCTCACCGATGCGCTCGCCGAGTTGATGCGCCACCCGCTCGGCCATCCGGCGTGTGTTGACGAAGACCAACGTCGTGCGGTGCTCGGCCACGAGCGCGGCGAGGCGATCGTACGTCTCGGCCCACTGCTCGTTGGTCGCTACCGCCTCCAGATCCGATTGAGGCACCTCGATGGCAAGATCGAGATCGCGTCGATGTCCGACGTCGACGACGGCGCATGCCCGGCCCGTCCCGGCCAGGAACCGCGCGGCTTCGGCAATGGGATGAACGGTGGCGGACAATCCGATCCGCTGAGGGCGTCGCTCAACGACGGCGTCGAGCCGGGCGAGCGAAAGCGCAAAATGGCTCCCCCTCTTGTCGCGCATGAGCGCGTGGAGCTCGTCCACGATGACGGTCTGGACCCCCCGCAGGAGCGCGCGCGAGCGCTCCGCCGTCAGCATCAGGTACAGCGACTCGGGTGTGGTGATGAGCACGTGCGGCGCCCGGCGGACGATCGACGCCCGAGCGGCCGGAGTCGTATCGCCGGTACGGAGAGCGCTTCGCAGGTCGGGCAGAGTGAGCCCGAGCTCCCGCGCGGCCGCCGCGATACCGGCCAGTGGGAGCTCGATGTTCTTCTGAACGTCGCTGCTGAGAGCCTTCAGCGGCGAGACATAGAGCACCGCAATACCGGACTCCAGAACGCCCGCGGCAGCTCGACGAATGAGCGCGTCAATGGCCGTCAGGAACGCCGCGAGTGTCTTGCCGGAACCGGTCGGCGCCGCGATCAGCGTGTCTCGACCGGTTGCGATCTCTGCCCAGCCACGTACCTGCGCGTCGGTCGGGGCGCCAAACGTGCGATCGAACCACGCTCGAACCGCAGGGTGAAAGGAGGCCGGGAGCGGCACGCCCGCAGAATGGCACGGAACACTTCCCGGCACATGGGCCGTTGGGCGCGACGCATGGCGACCGCCCGCGACGGACCCGACGAAGCGATCAGGGGCAGCCCGTCAGCTGAACGTTGTCCACCCAAAGGTCGTACGCTGCGCCTGGCTGGGTGAATTGCCACTGCAGCCCGTAGATCTTCGACTTGTCGATGGCGGGCTTCTGCGGCGAACCCCAGCCCGACATCTGCTTCATCGACGCGAAGGGCACCGTGTACTTTGCCCATTGTCCGGTCACAGTGAGATCCGAACCAAAGTCATTGAAGCACTCGGTGCAGACTTTTCCGTCGGGGTCGGTATTCACGTCCGGCACCTTCAAACGGACCGCGGCCGAGCTGCCCGAACCGATTTTGGCCCAGAACGAGACGCCGCTGTAGGCGCTCGCGTCATACTGGCCTTTGGGGTTCGTGAAGCTGAATCCCATGCCCGCAAAGAGCGGCTCACCCGTAGAGGAGAGCTTGCCTATCATGCGGGACGCGTGGGTCGAGCCGTTCGCCCCCGGCGCGGACATGATGAACGTCGTCTGGATCGGCGGCGAGATCGTCGAGCCCTGCTTGTCGACGAACGTGTACCAGTAGCCGTTTCGCCCCTTTTGCGTGATGATCTGGTTGTTCGCGTCCTCCATGTCGTCCACGGTGAAGTCGGCCGGGCACTCCTTGTCGGAGACCGTCGTTGGTCCAGGCGCGGGTGCTCCGCCCGAGGCACCGACACCGCCCGAGTTTGCGCTCGGCTCGTTGTGACAGGCGGCCAATCCAAAGAACGTGAGCGACAGCATGGCGCCAGCGACAGGCAATCTCATAAGCCTCATGGGACGAAACACCTCCGCGAGCTTTCGGGCTCGGAACCGAGTGGCGCGCAAGACTACTCGCGGCCATTTGTTCGGGCAAGCACACGGCCGCCTCGGCACCTCGCGGGTGGGACGGCGCGACGCGGCAGTACACCAGGTCCGCTGGGGCTTGCGTCGGCTTGCGTGCGCATCGGAGGCTAGGACGCACCGCGGGGCGACGGCCACGCGCCTTCGTACGAAGCGATGATGCGATCCATTCGCTCGCTGAGAGCCTCGTCCACCACGCGCCGGCTCGCCTCTGCCTCGTACCAGGCGATCTGCTGCTCGGCGCCGCGAGAATACCGGACGGCGGGTCGAAAATCGGGGACGAGCCTTCGAAGCTTCGTGTTGTCGAAAATCATGCTGTGGGCCTTGTCGCCGAGGAGCCCGGCCCCCCATGCCGGATCGAACGCGGCGATGAGCTCGGAGGGCACGTGGACCAACTTTGGGCGCACGCCCGCAGCGCGCCCCAGGATCTCGTGAATCGCGTTCCAGGTCAGTACCTCGTCGGAGGTGATGTGAAATGCCTCGCCAACGGCGGCGTCCTGCCCGAGTAACCCGACGAGCCCGTGCGCGAAGTCGTCGTTGTGGGTGAGCGTCCACAGAGAGGTGCCGTCCCCGTGAACGATGACTGGCAGCCCGCAGCGCATTCGATCGATCGTCGTCCACCCCCCGTGCACGGGCAGGAGCCCCGCGTCGTACGTGTGCGACGGGCGCACGATCGTGACGGGAAAGCCGTCCCTCCTGTACGCCTCCCGCAACACCTCTTCGCAGGCGATCTTGTCGCGCGAATACTGCCAGTACGGGTTGTGCAATGGCGTCGACTCGGTGATCGGGAGCGAACGAGGAGGCTTGTGGTAGACCGAGGCCGAGCTGATGAAGACGTATTGGCTGGTTCGCCCGCCGAATAGAGCCACATCGAACGCGGCGTGAGCCGGCACAAAGCCGGTCCACTGCACGACGGCGTCAAAGGAGCGCTCACCGATCGCGGTGCGCGCGCTCGCCGGGTCGCGAATGTCGCCGACCAAGAGCTGCACGCCGGGCGGAGGCGGGTGACGAAGCGACTTACCCCTGTTGAGGAGGGTCACTGTCATCCCTCGTTTTAGGGCCAGGCGAGCACAGGCAGAGCTGATGATACCGGTGCCGCCGACGAAGAGAACATTCATGCGCCCACGCTAACCCGTTCGGGTCCGGTGTCGGCTCTCGACGTTGAGCCCTGCCCGTCCCGAAGGTTCCCAAAATCAGACGTGCAGCACCGGAAGCTTGCGTGCGTCGGGCGTCCGCGTCCCGCCGACGGGTCGCTCGACCGGCCCGAGGGGCGGCTGCCAGACGGCGACGTCGACCGGCAGCGGCCCGGGGAGCGTCGGTTGCGCGGTCCTCTCCAGGAGTTGAAAATCGTGGCCCGCAACGAGATCGGGTGCCGCCGTGCCGTCTTCGTCGCGGCAAGGTGCGTGCGAGAGGGCCTGCACGTTCCTGGCAAGCACGAGGTGCTGCGGATCGCGCTTCAACGCCTCCGCAAGATGCGCGCGCATCTGGGGGATGTCTCCCCGCCGTGCAGCAATGCACGCGAGGTAGTTGAGGGCCAGACCCGGCAGCGGATAACCGAGCTCCAGCGCGCGTCGCACGTGGCGCTCGGCGTCGTCGAGCTGTCCTTCGCGATAGTGAGCGCCGCCGAGATCCATGTGCGCGGCGTGGTAGTCGCCGAGCCTTCCCAGAATGGCTTTGCAGTCGTCTACGCCCTCGCGAAACGCCTCCCGCAAACCCTTGTTCGACTCGAACCACCGACGAAAAAAATCCGTGTCCTCTTCGGACGCGTCGAATGTGGTCTTGAGCTCCTGGAAGTCACGCTCGAAATAAAAAGCGGCGTCCAGCCAGCCAGCCTCGAGCGCGGCGTCATAATCCCGTGTCCCCGGGTAGACGGAGAGACACGAAAAAATCGTCTGGTGCGGCTTGGCACGCGAGAGAAAGCGCAGCGTCTCAGCGAAGGTCTCCGCGGTCTCGCCCCTGCTGCCTATCATCATGTAATAGCGAACTTTGATGCCCCACTTCTTGGCGAGCTCGGTCGACGCGACGATCTCGTCGACGGTGATTTTCTTGTCCATTCCATCGAGGATCCGTTGCGAACCTGACTCGACCCCGAGGCTGAGCCGCTCGCAACCCGCAAGGCGCATCTCGCGCAGGAGCTCGTCTCCGAGCACGTCCACGCGGGTGTCGCAGCTCCACACGAACCGAAGGTCGCGTTCGCGTATTCCGCGACAGATGGCGAGGACGCGCTTGCGGCTGGTCGTGAACGTGTCGTCCTTTATATGAATCATCTTGACCGGCAGTCGACCGAGCGCCTTCTCGATTGCGTCGAGCACATAAGGCACCGACTGCGCGCGATAGCTCCTTCCCCAGCTCGCCTCTGCGCCGCAGAACGTGCAGCGCCACGGACACCCGCGCGAGGTCATCACGATATGCGTGTCGAAGTAGTCGTGTGGCGAGGCGAGCGCGTCCAGATCTTCGATGGCGGGCCGCTCGGCCGCAACCTCCACGCAATTGCCCACGCGATACGCCGTTCCGCGAATGCCAGCTGCAGGCCTTCCGTCCGCCAGCCGAGCGACGAGCTCGAGGAAGGTCTCCTCGCTCTCGCCTAGCGCGACGGTGTCTATCTCGGGATGGTGCTCGAGCATCTCGCGTGCGAGCGGCGTCGCGTGCGGACCTCCAACGACCACGTGCGCTTGCGGGCACAGCCGTTTTACGGCGCGGGCAACGAGCGCAACACCTCGGCGATTGGCTGTCCAGCACGAGAGACCGACGAGGTCGGCATCGAGCTCGCGGACTACGGTCTCGACGGCGCTCCAGTGAAAACCGGACAGATTCAGCACCTTGACTTGGTGCCCTGCGCGAAGAGCCTGCGCGCCGAGCGCAAACAGACCGTACGGGGTCTGGAAAAAATCCGCGTCGAGGTCGCCTTCGACGTACTCGGCGGGGGGTCCGTCTCCGTTCAAATCGGGCGATTCACCGGGCGCTGGAATCTTCCACGGCGGCGGATAGAGCAGGGCGATGCGCATGGATGTCCCCTAGCTGTAGTGCGTCTGGGGAGCATAGCGCGAGCCGGGCGCGGCCCGAGCGCCATCCTTGACGCGTCGTCGGCGCACTGCGACGCTTCCCCGACTCCTCGTGGTGTCACGTCTGGCGTCTAGTGCTTCGAAGATTGGATTCTGGGGCAATTTCGGAACCCGAAACTGGGGCAACGAATGCACCCTCCAGGCCATCGTCCACAACGTGCGCGCGCGTCTACCCGAAGCGGAGCTCTGCTGCTTCTGCTTCGAGCCGGGGGACACCGAACGGCGACACGGGTTGAGCGCATTTCCCATTAGCCAATCGCGCTGGGCGACTGCCGAGCGGCCGGCGGGCTCCCCCTTTAGCCCGCGCCGTCTCCTGCGGCGTCTCTTCGCCGAGCTCCGGGACTGGTCAGAAACGTTTGCGGTCGCGCGCCTCGTCGATGTCGTCGTGATGACGGGAACCGGGATGCTCACCGACACGAGCGAAGGTCATTTCGGCCTTCCCTACGACATGTTCAAATGGGCACTCGCCGTCAAGATCAGCGGCCGCAAGCTGTTCTTCGTCAGCGTTGGCGTCGAGCCGATTCGCGGTCGCATCGCGCGGCTGTTCATATTGGGGGCTCTCCGGCTTGCCGATTATCGCTCTTACCGCGACGAGCAATCTCGCGAACATCTACGCCGAATCGGGTTCGCCACGGGTGACGACGCCGTCTTCCCCGATCTCGCCTTCAGCCTTCCAAACGCGCCCGCGGCCGCTCCGCCGCCATCCGCGGGGGTGCACAAACCCAGAGTCGCGGTCGGCGTCTTCGATTATTGCGGGCGTGGACAGGGCGGCGGGACGGAGGCGGCGGCCTACCGCGCCTACCTCGAGAAGCTGGGCAGCTTCGTGCTCTGGCTGCTCCGAGAGGGACACCCTGTTCGCATCATCATCGGAGACTTTCTGTACGACGAGCCCGTGCGCAAGGATCTCAAAGTGTGGCTCGAGGCCAGCGGATTGGCCCGCCATGCCGAGCACTTCGAGGACAGGCCCGCACAATCCGTGGAGGAGCTCCTGGAGCAGATCAGGAGCGTCGATCTCGTCGTGGCGAGCCGATTCCACAACGTACTGCTCGCGGTTTTCTCCGGAAAGCCGGTGGCGTCCATCTCATACAACGTAAAGAACGACGCGCTCGTCGCGGAAATGGGTCTTTCCAGTTACCGCCAACCCATCGGCGAGCTCGACGTGAACCGTCTCATCGAGCAGTTCACCCGGTTGTCCGAGAACGCGGCGCGGCTTCGCCCCGTCATGCTCGAGAAGGCGGCCTCTTACCGCGACCAACTCGCGAGCCAGTACACTCTCCTGTTCGGCTCGGGCGCCGCCGCACGCCTCGAAGGCGACGTCACGCGCGGCCGCGCTCCCGACATCGTCGTTGCGCCGGTCGAGGTCGATTGAGTGATCAAAGACCTCTGGTATAAAAACGCGGTCATCTACTGCTTGCACGTCGGCACGTTCATGGATTCGAACGGCGATGGTGTCGGTGACTTCGAGGGGCTCATGCGCCGCCTCGACTACCTTGCAGGCCTGGGTATCACGTGCGTTTGGCTGCTGCCCTTTCAAGCGTCACCGCGCCGGGACGACGGGTACGACGTGTCCGATTATTACTCCGTCGACCCTTGCTACGGCACGCTCGGCGATTTCGTCGAGTTCACGCAGGCAGCGCGGCAGCGGGGTATCCGCGTCATCATCGATCTCGTCGTCAATCACACGTCGAACAAGCACCCTTGGTTTCAAGACGCCCGCAAGGACAAGACGTCTAAGTTCCGCGATTTTTACGTATGGTCGAAGAAAAAACCGAAGGACGCGAACGAGGGAATGGTCTTCCCAGGTGTTCAGAAGACCACGTGGACTCATGACGAAGCCGCCGGCGAATATTACTTCCACCGATTTTACGACTTTCAGCCCGACCTGAATACGTCCAATCCCCAAGTGCAGGCCGAAATCCGTAAGGTGATGGGGTTTTGGCTAGAGCTGGGTGTCTCCGGATTCAGGATGGATGCGCTGCCGTTCGTCATTCAGAAGAAGGGCCCGAACGCGCGACCCGTGGAGCAATACGAAATGCTCCACGACATGCGCGAGTTTTTGCAATGGCGCCGGGGTGACGCGGTCATCCTCGCCGAAGCCAACGTGCTGCCGAGCACCGACATGAAGTACTTCGGCGGCGCAGGCGAGCGCGTTCAGATGATGTTCAATTTCGAAGTGAATCAACACCTATTTTATGCGCTCGCTTCAGGCGATGCGCGGCCCCTCGCCGCGGCCATCGAGGTCACGCGAGAACGCCCTCCAACTGCCCAGTGGGGGCTCTTCCTCCGAAACCACGACGAGCTCGATCTCGGCCGGCTCACACCGGCTCAGCGACAAACTGTCTTCGCCGCGTTCGGTCCCGAAAAGGAAATGCAGCTCTATGGCCGAGGCATTCGCCGTCGCCTGGCGCCCATGCTCGGCGGGGACCGGCGCCGGATCGAGCTCGCGTATAGCCTGATGTTCACTTTGCCAGGTACACCCGTGGTCCGTTACGGGGACGAGCTCGGCATGGGTGACGACATCGAGCTCGAGGAGCGCAACAGCGTGCGGACACCCATGCAATGGTCGACGGAACCGAACGCGGGCTTCAGCAAAGCAAAAAAGACAGTCCTGCCGGTCATCGACCGCGGCCCCTACGGGTTCGAGCACGTCAACGCCGCCGACCAGCGCCGCGACGTGGACTCGCTGCTCAACTGGACCGAGCGAATCATCCGGATGCGAAAGGAGGTCCCCGAGCTTGGATGGGGCGACTTCGCCGTCGTCGAAGCGGGTAACCCGGCGGTGCTCGCGCTCCGCTACGAGTGGCGGAACAACGCCGTTCTCGTCATCCACAATCTCGGCGATAGCCCGGTGGAGGCCGAGCTGCACTTGGCGGGCGAGCGGGGAAAAAGGCTCATCAGTCTGCTCTCGAACGAACACAGCATCGCGGACGCCGCAGGCCGGCACCGGATCGTTCTTGGCGGCTACGGTTACCGGTGGTACCGCGTGGGCGGCCTCGATTACATCCTGCAGCGCCGCGACGAATGACAGGCCAGCTGCCCGCGGTGGAGTCGTCTACTTTGCTCAAGTGGGACATCGTCGAGCGTGCGCGGGTGGGCGACGGCAGCGAATTCGTACTCGCCCGTCATGGCGACGACTGGGTCATCCGGGTCGGCGAGCGCACCCTCATGTCGAATCGCATGCACGACTCCGAAGAGGCTCTCGCGGAGCACGCGCTCGAACGAGCTGAGGATCCCCGCTCCGTCCTCGTGGGCGGGCTCGGCCTCGGCTATACGCTGCGCACCGTCCTCGATACCGTGTCGGACCAGGCGGAGGTCACCGTGGCGGAGCTCGTTCCCGAGCTCGTTACGTGGAACCGTGTGCATCTGGGCGCGCTCGCTGACCATCCGCTCGACGACCCACGCTGCCGGGTCGTCGTCGCGGACGTCTTCGACGTCATTCGACGCTCGCGCCATGCCTTCGATGTCATCGTTCTCGACGTGGACAACGGCCCGCAGGCGCTTGCCCAGGCAAAAAACCAGCGACTCTATGGCGATCCGGGAGTGCGCGCATGCCACGCCGCCCTGACAGCGAACGGCGTCCTCGCGATATGGTCGGCCGGGCCGAACGCCCGCTACCAGCGCAAGCTCGAGGGCTTCGGCTTCGACGTCGAGGTGTTGCGTGTCGCCGCTCGGGCCGGTTCCCGTGCCCGGCACGTGCTCTTCGTCGCGAAGCGCTGAGCCCCCAATCGGGGAGCGAGGAGCCGCCCCGAAACCTGCCTATTGGCGAGACGTTGGAAACTTCGTCCTAGGCTTTGGTGGCCTCTTCGCCGGCTTGGCGGATCTCGTTGGCCATCGTCGTGAGCGCGGTCTCGCGCGCGAGTAGACGGTCCGTGGGGTGCAGACCGGCCGCCTTCAGAACCATCCGCAACCTATAGACCCAATCGTGATGAAGTAAGGAATTCACGACGGAATCCCTGCGGATCTTCGCCGAGCGCGCCGGATCGGCATCGATCTCGGCGATGACCTCCGCGACGTGCGGCGCGTGGAACGGAATCCGGATGACGGAGTCGCTCCAGCCGAACTGCGTGCGAAAATCATCGCTGTCCGGGGGCTCGCCCACCATGATGGTCCCTGCCGCCGCCCCTTCGTAGAACCGGGCCGCGATCTCGTCTTTTCCTCGCGTCAGAGTCGGGCGATCCGCCCACGCGCGGTTGGCAATGAAGTAGCGGCTCCTCTTCAAGAGACCCGCAAGGAGCATGCGGTGTTCGCGCGCATTGGTCACGCGAAATGTCATGTTCTTGCTGGACCCCTTGACGGCGCTCAGCTGAATCGTGTCGTAATAATAAAATAAGTTGTTCTTCGTGGCGTGTTCGAGGAGCGCTTCGTGGGTCACGCGCGAGCGCCGGCCGATTCCGCAGATGTCTATCGAACGAACTGCGGGGCTCGGATAGGGGCAGAAACGCAACGAATCGACCCCCATAGGGAGGTACGTGCACGGGCGACCCGAGATCCGGGCAATCGCGTCGACGGCGCCCTTCACGCCCACGAACACGTGATCGAACTGCTCGAGCATTTCGACGAGGTACACGGGGAGCTGCGCCTCCCACGCCTCGCACAGGTAGCACGCTGCAAAACGGCATTGCTGTCGCCAACCCCGGAGCGCATTGAGCGCGAAGATTTCGTGCGGGTGATTGAAAACGGCGAACAGACAGTCGTAGACTTTTTTCAACGGCTGCGCGCCTGTCGGCGGCATGATCGTTCCGGCGATCCGAGGCGAACCGGACACGTACCGAGCGAACTTGTAGACACGGCGAGCCAGATGGAGATGGTCGACCTGGACGAACTTGCCCACGTCCGCGCCCATTAAATCGGTGACCGCGTCTTCGAACTCGTAGAGAGCGCAGTATCCGACGAGGTCGGCGATCTGCCGCATGGACAGAACCAGCATGCGGCCATCGGCGCCGTCCTCGAATTCTACGGCCGGAACCCGCGACGCGTTCAGGATGGCGAGTGGTGTCATGGCGCGGCTAAAGACTCGTGCGACGCGGAATGCGTCGGAGCGCGTCGTCCAGAAGCCCGCGCTCCTGGAGTCCCTTCACGGTTCGCAGCCGGTAGTAGCGCGGTCCCAGAAACATGTCCTTCGTCATCCCGGCCCGCTGGTACGCTGCGTAGAGTTCTTCGATCCCGGCCCGCAACGTCCACTGCGGTTTGTATCCTGGCAGACGGTTCTCGGCCTTCGTGAAATCTACCCGGTAATTGCGAGTGTCCGCGGAGGCGCCCGGGGCAAACGCGACTTCGCAGCGCGGTACGACGTCAGCGACCATCTGAGCGACCTGCCGAATCTGAAAATTCTCGCTCGTGCGTCCTATGTTGAACGCCTGATCGTGGATGGCGTCGACGGGCGCGGTTAGGCAGGCGGTGAAGGCGTTGATGATGTCTTTGATATGAACGAGGGGTCGCCACGGCGAGCCATCGCTTTGGAGCAGGACCTTTCCCGTGGTCAAGGCATGCCCAACCAGATTGTTGACGACGATATCGGCGCGGAGACGCCGCGAAACGCCGTAGGCCGTCGCGTTTCGGAGGTAAACCGGCGTGAATTTTCCGTCGGCGATCCGCGCCAGCTCCTGTTCCACGAGGACCTTCGATTCACCATAGGCGGTCACCGGAAAGAACGCGGCCTTTTCGTCGACGGGCTTATCGCCCCCTGCCCCATACAGACTGCACGAAGACGAGAAGAGAAAGCGCCTGACGCCCGCGTCCTTCGCGGCCTGCGCGAGTCGAAAAGAAGCGTGCTGGTTGATGTCGTACGTGATGGCCTTGTTCAGATCGCCGAGCGGGTCGTTCGACAACGCCGCGAGGTGGATGACCGCGGCGAAGCCCTTCAGGTGGGCAGGGGTCACGTCGCGAAGGTCGACGTCCAGGTTCGGAACGTCGTCCGGAGGGTTCATGAAGTCGCACTCATCGAAGAGGCCCGTGTCGAGACCGACGACTTCGTGGCCTGCCTCGCGCAGGGCGGGGACCATCTCCACGCCGATATAACCGCGATGACCTGTGACGAGTACCTTCATGGCGTGCCCTCTCGCTGCGTAGGTTGCGTGTCGTCAGTGCCGTTTCGGGAGTCGAACGAATCGGAAGCTCACATGATCAGCTTGCGGACGTGAAATGCCTCCGCGCGGGCGTCGGGCGCGTTGCACTCGACGCCTCGGATACTCATCAGTCCGTGAAAAGTATCGGAGCGGAACCAGGTTCGGGATGCCTGGGACCCGAAATGCTTCAGGAGCAAATCCACCTTGCGTTCGGCCACGACCCGGGCGAGGGGAACGAAGACATTCGGCGTCCCGAGGTCTCCCTCGAACTTGGGGATTTCATACTCCAGGATCACGTGGTTACGAAACGTGTTCCACGTGAGCTCGGCGACGACTCGGTGGTCTTGATGTACGTCATGCCGGTGGTGGCTGAGTACGAGGTCTGGATCGACCTCTCGCTTGATCTCCTCGAAACAATCTTTGATATCGGCCCACGCCGCCGGGAAATAACTCTCCCGAAAGCTCTTCGCGACAACCGTGGTTCGTCCGGCTTGCGAAAGGAACTCGGCCGCGCTCGCGCGGGCTTCGCGTTCGCGGAGCGGGCTGCTCGAGAAGACGATCCAGTGTACCGAGCAGCCCTCGCGCTCCGACAGCAATCGGAGAACCGTTCCGCCGCACCCAATCTCGATGTCGTCGCTATGGGCTCCGAGACACAAGATGCGCAGCGGTCCCCGCGGTTCGCGGCCGAGAGTGAGTCCCAGCATCAGAGCACGATGGCTTCCGGGATCGGAACGATGAAGCGCGCCCCCCAGCTTCGCGCCGGAGCGAGCTGCGCGAGGATCTCGTCCTTGAAGTTCCAGGGTAAGATGAGGATGTAGTCTGGATGCACCTCGTCGATGCGCTCGGGCGGGAAAATCGGGATGTGCGTACCGGGCAAGAACTTCCCATGTTTGTACGGATTGCGGTCGACCGCGAAGTCGATGAAGTCGGTACGGATACCGCAATAGTTGAGCAGGGTGTTGCCTTTGCCCGGCGCACCATAGGCGGCGATGCGTTTGCCTCCTCTCTTGGCCTGAATCAGCAGATCGAGCAGCTTGCGCTTCGTCTCGCGCACCTGCAGCTCGAAGCCCGTGTACGTCTCGATTCGCCGGTAGCCAGCGGCTTCCTCGCGCTCACGAAGAGCCCGAAGACGCTCGGTGACCGGTCTGGTCTCGTCCGCAGTATGCCGAGCGTAGATGCGCAGGGAGCCTCCGTGAGTCCAGAGCTCCTCCACGTCGAAGATCGTCAGGCCGTGGCGGGCGAAGATAGTCTCCACGCTCAGCAGCGAAAAGTACGAAAAGTGCTCGTGGTATATCGTATCGAACTGATTGCCCTCGAAGAGGCGCATCAGGTGCGGAAACTCGAACGTCGCGGTTCCCTTCGGCTTCAGTATGATGGGAATCCCCGCCACGAACGAGTTCAGATCGGGAATCTGGGCGAGAACGTTGTTCCCGAGCACCAGATCCGCGGAGCGGCCGGCAGCACGCAGAGCCGTGGCGCTCTTCTCGTCGAAGAAGGCGACCTGCGTGTCGACCCCCCTCTCCTTCGCCGCTTTTGCCACGTTTGCCGCGGGCTCTATTCCCAAACAGGGAACACCACGCTTCACGAAGTATTGGAGTAAATAGCCGTCGTTGCTCGCGAGCTCGACGACGAAGCTCTCCTTCCCCAGGCGGAGCCGCTCCGAGATCATCGACACGTACTCCTCCGCGTGCTTCAGCCACGCGGAGGAAAACGATGAGAAATAGGCGTATTCCGTGAAAATCTCTTCTGCTCTCACGTATTCCGAGAGCTGGACCAGAAGGCACTTTCGGCATACCCACACGTGCAAGGGGTAGAACGGCTCCATCCGATCGAGCTGCTCGGCGGACAGAAAACTCTCGCAGAGAGGTGACATCCCCAGGTCTACGACCGTGTCCTCGAGGGCCGTGGCGCAAAAGCGGCACGCGACTGATTTCATGATCGAGAGCGTACGCGGGTCCCTTTGCCGGCCGCAAGAGTCGGCTACGCCGACATTCCATGCTCGCGAAGCGCGCTGTAGTATGTCCTCCCATGATCTTCACCGGCACGAGGCTGGCCGGCGCGTTCGTCATCGACCTCGAGCCCCGCGTCGACGAGCGGGGGCTCTTCGCGCGATCGTTCTGCGAGGCCGAGTTCGGTGCGCACGGCCTGCCCACCCGCTTTCCGCAATGCAACATATCGCGAAGCATCCGGTCGGGGACCCTTCGGGGGATGCACTTTCAGGCAGCCCCGCATCGAGAAGGCAAGCTGGTCCGCTGCTCCGCAGGTTCCGTTTTCGACGTCATCATCGATCTCCGCGTAAGCTCTCCGACGCGCTTCGAATGGTTGGGCGTCGAGCTGACTGCCGAGAGCGGCCGGGCGCTATTCGTCCCGGAGGGCTTTGCCCATGGGTTCATCACTCTCCGCGACGACACGGAAATTTTTTATCAAATGAGCAGCCCGTACCACGCCGAGAGCGCCCGCGGGCTGCGGTGGAACGATCCGGCGTTTGCGGTCCGCTGGCCCATCTCCCCCGTCGTGATGACGTCGCGGGACGCGAGCTACCCCGATTTCGATCTGGCGACGTTCGATGGGGAGCCATGAGCGACGCGAGCGCGTTCGACAGCGACGTCTCCGCGGAGATGTACCGCCTAGTCGAGGACCTCTACCCGATTTGCCGCAGCATCACGGGGGCCGGCGTCCGTGCAACCCTCGAGATTCTGTCCCGGTACGTACCCTTGAAGGTCACAGAAGTCCCATCGGGGACGAGTGTTCTCGACTGGACCGTTCCCAAGGAGTGGAACATCCGGGACGCCTGGATAAAGGACGCGAGCGGCGCGCGCGTCGTCGATTTCCGGGCTTCGAACCTGCATGTCGTCAGTTACAGCGTCCCGATCCGTCGACGCATGTCATTGGCCGCTTTGCGGCCGCACTTGCATTGCCTGCCGGACCAGCCCGATGCGATTCCGTACCGGACTTCGTACTACGACGAGACGTGGGGATTTTGCTTGGCGCGTCGCACGCTCGACGCGTTGCCGGAGGGCGATTACGAGGTCTGCATCGACTCGACTCTCGCGCCGGGCGCGCTCACCTATGGTGAGCTCGTTTTGCCGGGCCGGAGCGAGCGCGAGATCCTCATTTCGACGCACGTGTGTCACCCGTCGCTATGCGACGACAACCTCACCGGGATCGCGGTGTCCGTCTTTCTCGCGCGCGCTTTGTCGGCGACCACGAACCGTCGCTACACGATGCGATTCCTCTATGCGCCGGGCACCATCGGCGCCATCACCTGGCTCGCACAGAACCGCGATCGGGTCCCCCTCGTGCGTCACGGCCTGACGCTGACCTGCCTCGGCGACGAACACCCCTTCACCTACAAAAAGACGGTCGCCGGGGCGAGCGAGGTCGACCGCGCCGCGGCAATGGTCCTCGCGACCAGCAAGCTGCCTCACGCGGTGATCGACTTTTTTCCCTACGGGTACGACGAGCGCCAGTACAACTCGCCTGGATTTCGCATTCCGGTCGGCTCGCTGATGCGCGGCCGGCATGGCCAATTTCCGCAGTATCACACGTCGGCCGACGACCTAAGCTTCGTCTCCCCGGACCGAATGCGCGAGTCGCTCCAGGTGTTGCGCCGCATCGTCGACGTGCTCGATGGAAACGCGGCGTACCGAAACCTGCAGCCATTCGGCGAGCCGCAACTAGGGCGACGCGGGCTCTATCGTGCCATGGGAGGCACCAACATCCCGGATCTTCAGCTCGCGTTGTTGTGGGTATTGAACCTTTCCGATGGACAGCACACGCTGCTCGATGTGGCGGAGCGCTCCGGAGTTGGATTCGCAGCGATCCGTGCGGCGGCTGACGTGCTCGCCACGCACGGGCTCCTCGATGAGCTGCCTGCGACATGACGGAGAGAGACGTCCGCGCTTCGGAGAGCTAGCCCGTCCGGGCAAGGAGCTTTCGATCAGCGGCGGTCGAAGACGGTGCGGGAAGGTCGGCCCACCAGATGCCTCTCGACGCCGTCCTCGAGCGCCCGGGCGTATACGCCGAGGGCAGCCGCTATCGCGTCGATCGTGCGATCGATGTCCTCGTCCGAGTGGGAGTAGCTCACCACGAGAGAGGGCATGAGGACGCCGCGTCGAATGGTCTCTTGCAAGAGCAGCGTCCGGAACTCCTGCGAGGGCTTGCCGTCGGGCCCACGCGTGCCGAAGAGGAGATTGCACGCCCTTCCCACCACTTCGAAGTGGCGCTGCACGCCGTGGAGCGACGCGGCGTCCGCGAGACCTCGCCGCAGACGCTCCCCTTGCCTGTGCAGGTGCTCGACCACAGGCTCGGCTCGATAAATGGCCATCGTCTCGATCGCGGCGGCCAGCGGCGGCGTCTCCGCGCCGTGCGTCGTGGAGAGGAGGAAGACGTTGTCCTGCTCGCGCTCCCGGCTGCCGAGACGCATGATCTCGCGCTTCCCGCAGATGCCCGACAGAGAAAAGCCGTTCGCGAGCGCCTTTCCGAACGTGGAGAGGTCCGGGATGACGCCGTATGCCTTCTGCGCGCCGCCGAGGTGCCAGCGGAAACCGGTGATCATCTCGTCGAAGACCAGGACCGCGCCGTGTTCGCGGCAAAGCGCCTGCAGCGACTCAAGAAATCCGGGCGCGGGCTCCTGGCTTCGCGCCGCTTCCAGAAAGACCGCGGCGATCCGCCCCGGATGGGCGAGAAACAGGGCGCGAAGGCTTTCTGCGTCGTTGTACTGGAAGCGGACCGTCTCCGTCCGCGCGTGCGCTGGAATACCTCCGTCCATCGTCGTGGTGCAGATGAACCAATCGTCGTACGAAAAAAAAGGATGCTCGGCGCAGATCGCGACCAGCTCACGCCCGGTGTAGGCGCGCGCGAGCTTCAGCGCTGCCGTGGTCGCGGTGGATCCGTCCTTGGTCCACTTGACCATCTCCGCCCCGTCGATGATCTCGAGGAAGCGTTCGGCACATTCGAGCTCCATTGCGCCCGGCCTCGTGAAATTCGTACCGAGCGCCAGCGACTTTTGCACCGCCTCCACGACTCGAGGGTAGGCATGGCCCAGGGTGACGGCACGAAGCCCCATGCCGTATTCGATGAACTCGTTGCCGTCGGCGTCCCAGGCGTGGCAGCCGCTCCCACGGACGATCACGCCGGGGGCCGACTCAGGGAACTGATCGGCGCCTTTCGCGTACGTGTGGGCGCCACCCGGGATCAACCTGCGCAATCGCTCTTGGAGCTGACGCGAGCGGGAGAAGTTCACTGGTCGGCCTCGCGCCTCAGCCTATGCCGATTCGGACGGGGTGGCGAGCACCATTGCCGGACAGATAAGCCTGCTCGCGCGCAAACGGTTCGTATTATCATTCGGCTAGGGCGTGTTCGCCGCGCCGCTTCGGTCGCTCGGAGGAGCCACGATGAAAGTCGTCCTATTTTGCGGTGGTCAGGGCACGAGACTCAGAGACTATTCGGAGCAGATCCCGAAGCCTCTCGTGGAGGTGGGCTCGCGTCCCATCCTCTGGCACTTGATGAAGTACTACGCGCATTACGGTCACAAGGACTTCATCTTGTGTCTCGGTCACGGTGCCACGGCGATAAAGAGCTTCTTTCTGAAGTACGACGAGTGCGTGTCCAACGACTTCGTTCTTTCCGGCGGAGGAAACCGGATAGAGCTGCTCGACAAGGACATCGACGATTGGCGGATCACGTTCGTCGACACGGGTCTGCACTCCAACATCGGAGAGCGCCTCCGGCACGTCCGTCCTCACCTCGAAGGCGAAGAGATGTTCCTCGCCAACTACGCCGACGGCGTGTCGGATCTCGACCTCGCGCGGTACGTGGAGTCGTTCCGCAAGCGGAACAAGATCGCCTGCTTCATCAGCGTTCCGGCGCCACACACGTTTCACATCGTGCATACCGACTCCGAGCACCACGCGGTGAAGCTGGAGCTCGTTGCGCAGTCCGCGGTTCGCATCAATGGCGGCTTCTTCGTTCTACGAAAAGAGATTTTCGATTACATGCGCCCCGGTGAAGAGCTGGTGATCGAGCCCTTTCAGCGGCTCATGGAACAGCGCGAGCTCCTCGCGATCCCCTACGACGGCTTCTGGCGCAACATGGACACTTTCAAAGACAAGATGCAGCTCGACGAGCTCGTGCAGCAGGGCCGTATTCCGTGGCAGGTGTGGATGTAGCCGTGCCGCGCGCTCGACGACGCCCCGCCTCGCGGGCCTAAGCTTCCGGCGAGTCGATCGCCGCCTGAGGCGGCGCGCTTCGACCAGTGGGTCTGCCGCGTGCGACCTGCGACAGGTGCGCAGCAAGCGCCGGAGCAGTGTACTCGACGCCGGCGACAAACCGAAAAAGCGGCCCGAAGCTGAACGCACAAACGGGACCGACGAAGAACAGACCGGGAACCGAGGACTCGAAGTTGCGCGAGAGCCAGGGGGCATTTTCGATGCGACGCAGGCGCGACCTCAGGCCGGCGTCGAGAAAGGACAGGCGGTTCACGTCCGGCTCGTAACCGGTTCCGGCCAGGACGTGGTCCACGTCGAGCGCGCGCTCCTTGTTTCCGTCCTCCTGCAGCCGCAAGCGCACACGGCCTTCGAACGGTGTGGCGCTGACGACGCGGCAGTGCGATCGGATCGGGACCTTGCCTTCGATACGCGGACGAAGCCACCACGCCCCCGAAGGACCGAGGTACGTTCGGACGAATCGCACGCGACGCTCGTGACCGAGGTAGCGGGGCGCAAGGGGGGCGTGCTCCAGCAACCACGGGAGCCTGCCCTGCCCCAGCACCGAGTTCGGAACGATGATCCGCTCGAGCAGCGAACGATGGGACTTGATTCGGTCGAAGAAGAGAGGCGGCGCGCCACGCGCCAGGATCTGTGGGCGACCGCCCACTTCATGGAGAACGGCCGCGGCTTCGAGCGCCGACGAGCCCGCGCCGATCACGGCGACATCCTTGCCTTTGAACGCGTCGTACGAGCTGTGCTGGGATGTATGGCTGGCTAGCTCGCTCGGCAACCCGCCAAGGAACGGAGGGATCCGCGTGAAGTACCGGAGTCCCATCGCGGCAACCACCCGTCGGGCCCGAACGCCGTCCCCACTTGCAAGCGAGAGCTCGAATTGGCCGCCGGGCACCGTTTTGACGCCGGTTACCTCCACGGGCTCCACCTCCGGAACCAACCGCTTCTGTACCCACAGCCCGTACTGCGTAAAGGACTCCATGCTGCATGGGTCGAAGTCCTCGAGACCGCGCGCGCGGCAGTACTCCGGAAACGTGTAGTTGGGCCGGGGTACCGAGAGGCTCGTCGCAAACCCGAAGGACTTGAGGTTCAGCGTCTTTGGCATGGAGAGCCAGGTCTGCATCGGCAGGCCGAAGATACGGAATGGAACGCCGCGCTCGCGGAGGTGAGCCGCGAGGGACAGTCCGTACGGACCCGAACCGATGATGGCGACCTCGATGGGATTGGCTTGCATGGTTTCAATCAATCGTGGGGCGTGAGAGCTCGCGGCGCGGGCGATGCACGCGCCAGAAAATTCGCGGATCCCGAACGAGCTCGAGAACCTGTTTCGTCACCTCAGCGAGATACGGCAACGGGTCGTCCGGAGCGGACACGGCGTCTACCAGTCGGTTTCCCTTCGAAACGCACCAGCGACGCCACCGTGTCACCTCCTCCGGCGACATCGCGCCGAAAATGCGCTGCGCCCCTAGGAGCACGTTGAGAGAGATCTGATTGCAAAAGGCGTACGTCGCGATCGCATCGGGAGGCGGCACTCCAGCCATGAGTCGATCCACCTCGCGGTCCTGGCCCAGCGCCGCCGAGTAAACCAGCTGAGGCAGCGGAAGACCACGCGCCACGTCCAGAGCGAGCTGGTTATAGAACCGCGGGTTGTAGTCGATGAGCAACCACCGATCGCCGACCCGAATAAACTCGAGCTCGAACGCCCCGTAGTAGCCGATCTGTTCGAGCAGGCGCGCCGCCTTGGCGGCCAGGTCTGGATCGACGGGCGCCGCTTCGAAGCAAAGGCCGATCCCGAGATTTCGAGGTCGCTGCAGCACCTTGTTCGCGCCGAGCACGCTGAAGTGGCGGCCGTCCCGACTGCGGAAGCCCGTAAGCGAGTAGACTGCATCCATCGCCTCCGGATAGAACCGCTGCAGCATGGGACGTATGGCGGCGGGCATCCGCTTCTTTATGGCGTCGCCGTAGCTGTTGAACCGCACGAACCGGGCGTACGCCGCGCGCAGCCCGCGAGGCCCGGTCGGCGCCATTTCGCCTTTGCTGTGGGTCGTCAGAAGGATCTGCGTGCGCGGCTTGATGAGGAGCGGTCCGTCGGCTTCGCGCGCCGCACGCTCGACATCGTCCTCGCTCTCGGGAAGCCAGGTGTCCGGCAGGTCCATACCCACGGTACGGGCGCTGGCGAGTAGCTCGCCCTTGTCGAGGATTCGCGCGAGCACGGCGAATTCGGGCTGAAAGAGCGCAAAGTGCTTGGCGAGCTCCTCCCGATAAAGGGAGAACACGAAACAGATCTCGTCACTCGTCGCGTAAAGGACATGACCTGGCTGCCGCTCCCCGAAGCGGATCAACCACTCGGCGAATCGCTCCACGTCGGCGATGGGTGGGCAGTGCACCCGCTGCGTCACGTGTCGTGACCAGAGCGCCGGTGCAGCCCGCTGTGCGTGAACGACGGTGACCGGCACGCGCTCACGTCCGAGGACACGGACGGCGGCAAGTGTGCCGTAGTGCCCCGCGTCGCAGAGCAAAATCGCGCGCTTAGTCGTCGTGCGATCCATACCCCGGTAATGCATGGTACGCCCGACGTCCGCTGAGGCGCAACGCGTTCTCGCGCGCGCGAATGATTAGCCCGCGATGCGCGCCGTTCCGCGCTCCCTCTTGCGGGCCAGATTTCTCCCCAAAAGGCGCAGCGGCGTCTCGACGCGGGCGTTCAGAAACCAGGCCGCCACGACGGAAAGGGAGAGCATGAGCAGGTAAACGGTAAGGCCCGAATGCGCGATGGCGTGGTCATCCGCCCGACGCAAGACCGATTCCACGGCGTTTCGAATCAACAAGTGTATGAGATAGACTCCATAGGACAGCCGACCTAGAAACGTGAGCGGCCGGATCGAGAGCGCCGCCCCCAGGGAGGGTGACGACAGACTCCCGACCAGCACCATCGCCACAGCAACGGGGTAGAACAGCTCGGCCGCACGGGCGACTGCCTCCGGCCCGACCACGGCGACGATGTGCACGGCGACCAGCAGCGCGACCGCGATCCATGCCCTCCACGAGCCGAGCGCCGCTTCGAGTCGCGCCCGAATGCCGGGCCTGTCGTACAAAAGCGCAAGAAGGCACCCCGCAGAGATGGCGGCATAGGGAAATACGTAGCGGCCCGCGGCAGTGAACGACGGCGCGGCGGAAAAGGCGACGACGCTCATCGCAGCGAGGACTACCCGTGTGCCGGCGCCGGCTTGCCACCCGAAGGCGAGGAACGGCCATACGAAGTAAAACTTTTCTTCGATGCCCAAAGACCAGCTTTGATAAAAAGGGAGCGGGTCTCCGTGGCCGCGGAAGAACGGGATTTCTTGAAGATAGAACGCGTACCACGGCAGAGCGCCGAGGAACGCTGGACGAAGGTCTTCGCGGAGACGCAAAACGAGGAGGAGCAGGCAGTAAACAGCGAGCACGAGATAATAAATCGGGAAGAGCCGAAACGCGCGCCGCACGTAGAACGCGCGGAGGTCGACCGAACCCGTCGATCGCCTCTCCCGCAAGAGCAGCCTCGTGATTAGGAATCCGCTCAGCACGAAGAACACCGTGACGCCGAAGCCGCCACCGAGCCGAGGCCAGCCCGCGGTGTAGATGTGCGCCGTGAGCACGAGCAAGATGCTCACCCCTCGCAGACCATCGAGCGCTGCCAGCCAGTCGGCCGCGGCTTCCGGCTTCTCGGACATGCGCGACGAGCCAGGCTGGAGCAATCTTTTCCGATTTTCACTCGTACGAGGATGCCGGTCAACCGCCGCGCGCAGGCCGGCGCGGGATTGCGTGCCGCGCCTCGGTGGACACCCTCGCAGGCAGCTGCTACGCCGCCATCGCAGCGTGTCGAGCCCTGTGCAGCCCTTCGCCAGCTCGTGCTCGCCGCCGATGCCGAGCGTCACGACGAAACAGGCGCCGTCGCTTCCAAGCGCGCGGGGTCACATGGCGCCGCTCGACGGGCTGCGGGGGCTTGCCATCTTGATGGTGATGGCGTTCCACTTCGCGTGGGTGGCGCCACCGAGAGGACTCCCGGCGAAGCTGTTCGTCTTCGTCGGAAGCTTTGGCTGGGTGGGAGTCGACCTGTTTTTCGTCCTCTCCGGGTTTCTGATCACCGGCATCTTGCTCGATTCGAAATCAGGTCCGTTTTATTTTCGTAATTTCTACGCTCGCCGCGTCTTACGAATATTCCCACTTTACTATGGCGTGCTCCTCGTGACGCTCGTCGTTCTGCCGCATCTCATTTCCTACGACACACCACCGCTGAGAGCTCTCCTTGGAGCCCAGGCATGGTTGTGGTTGTACTCGGCCAATGTATCGGTCGCGCTCGAGCACGGACATTGGGTGTGGAACGCAGACTGGCTGCGGTTGGGCATGCTCTGGTCGCTGGCCGTCGAGGAGCACTTTTACCTCGTCTGGCCGCTGCTCGTCTTCGTGCTGTCGCGCAAGGCCATGCTTCGCACGTGCGTTGCGATCATCGTGGTGCTCCCGCTCCTCCGGGCAGCGATGTGGGCCAGCGGAGTCGCGCCCGACACGATCTATTGCTTGTCGGTCTTTCGCTTCGATGCTCTGGCCTTTGGCGGGTTCCTCGCCCTCGTCATGCGCGACCCTGCGCTTTACGGGCGCGTGCGGCCGTTGGTGCGGTGGGTGGGAGGCCTGGGGCTGCTGGTCATTCTGGGGCTGACGGCGCGCGCGCGTTGGTTGACTCACCTCGCCGAGCCAGTGCAGGTCGTTGGCTTCTCGGCGCTCGCGATGCTCTTCGGTTCCGTCTTGCTCGCGGCAGTGTCGGCGCCGCCGACATCTCGGCTTCGGAGGGCGCTCACCTGTCGAGCGCTCGTCTTCTGCGGAAAGTACAGCTACGGGGCCTACATGTTGCACGAGCTGCTGCGGCCGGCCCTCGTGCGGGCCTTTCCGCCGGCCGTCTTCGAGCGCGTCACCGGCTCGGAGCTCGCGGGGTTCTGCCTCCACGCGCTCTGCGGTACCGCGGCGACCTTCGCTCTCGCCGTCGCGAGCTTCGAGCTCTTCGAACGCCGTTTTCTCGGATTGAAGCGCTTCTTCGAATACCGTCCCGCGGCGACGTCCGCGCCTGCCGGTCGAAGTCTCTCGTAAGCTCGCGCGGCAGCATTGTCTACGGGTCGGGTCCCACGGAGCGCGGCCCGGGCCTCATCACGCGGAGCGCGCGCCGCACGTCGTCGACGCGGACGACTCGCGTGACCAGCGCGAGCACGACGTACAATGCCATGTCGACGATGAGCCGCGCGGGTCCCAACCCCCTCATGCCGCGGTCGAGCAGAATGACTAGAAGGGCAATGGAAAGACTCTTTGTCAGGACGCCGACGTTGCGGCGGTCGAGCGGCGGTGTGCGAAAGCGTCGCAGCATGGCGACAACGACGCAGGTCTCGTTTGCGATAACCGCCATCGCCGCGCCGGCGCACTCGCCGCCCGTACCAAAGATCGCCCGGCCGAGCGGCACTCCGACGAGCATGAAGCCCGACATGGAAAGAATCGCGCCCGCCGAGATCATCGTGACGGACCAAGACTTCCCGAGGACGACCAGCGACCCCGCCAGCGTCATGGCCAGGTACGTCATGACGAAGACCAGCGAGAGGATGGACAGCCCGGTCGCGGCGGGAAGGTATTTCGCCCCGAAGGCGAGCTTCACCCATAGCTCGGAACCGACCGAGATCAGGACCATTATCGGTACGATGATGACGAGCATGCCCTCGATCGCGCGCCGCAGAATGCCCATCATCTCCTCCTCCGAGCGCGCGTGGGCCCGCGAGAGCAGTGGCATCACCACCCACTGGAGCAGCGGACTGAGGAGCATGGCCAATGAAGACAGATTCTGAATTGCGCCGAACCACCCCACCTCGCGTTCGTCCGTGCGTATGAACTCCAAAGCGCTCATCGCGAGGTTGTTTCCGAGACCGACCGCCATTCCGCTGACGAAGAAGGGGACGCTGGCTAGGAGCACCACCCACAAGGCGCGCAGGTCGATCCGGTAGCGGAGGTCCGCAGCGGTGCGCGCAGCGGGGATGAGCACGGCGGTCCGCAGTAGCTCGGCCGCGAGCAGCGGCATCGCGAGCACGTTGAGCGGGACGCCGCGGTGAAGCCCCCATAGCATCCCGACGCCCCATATGACCTTGGCCACCACGTTGGCAATCGCCAGCCGGCCGACGTGGGTGGTCGCCTGGAGTATCGCCGACAACGTCGAGTTGCAGCACATGACCAGCTGAATCAAGCCGAACACCGCCACCGCCAGCTGGATCTCGCGAGGTCGTCCGGTCGCCCACAAGGTCGCGCCCATTGCGGCAAAGAGCACGACGCTGATGGCCGCTCGCAGCGCAAAGACTCCGCCCGTGAATTCGGAAGCGTGCTTCGGTCGAACGGACACCTCCTTCATCACGTAGGTGTCGATGCCGAGCCCGATCGTGGTGAAGAACATCCCTGCGAAGCTCTCGGCGAACCCGAACTGGCCTTGCCGTATTGGGCCGAGGTGCGCGGGCACCTGCAGCTTGACGATCATGGCGACGGACCACGTGACCATGAGCGAGCTGGCCAGCTTCACGCCGTTGCGGAGAGCGACGGCGATGTCGTGCGCTTGCGTGCGCGGGTGCGCCGCTTCGCTCGCTTCGCCGACCAGAGGCCCGGAATCAGTCTGCACAGGGTTGAGCCTTCACGTTCCGCACGCGCGCGCTGCAGGAGAGCGGAGGGAAGCCGCGCGCGACGCGGGTACTATACGTGAGCGCGGTTGCGCGGGCATCCTGTGGCAGATCGGCGCGGACGATTGCTTCGCGCTGCGCGTGGCAAACGGGCGTTCGACGGCGCGGGCTCTTGTCGCTAAGAAGAAGAGCGCCCGTCGGGGCTCGACCGAAGAGGAGACGCTGATGCGAATCGGTATGTTCATCCCCGAGTTCCCCACCCAGACGCACGTGTTCTTCTGGCGCGAGATTGCCGCACTGAGGGGGCTCGGGCTCGACGTATCGATCGTTTCCACGCGGCGGCCGAAGGAGCCCTGCCCCCACGAGTTCGCACGGGAAGCAGCGCCGCTCACGCATTACGTGTACCCGCCTGCGCTCGGGCCTTCCGCACGAGGAATGGGTCACGGACGCGGCGTCGTGCGCGTGGCAAAGTACCTGTCGTCGCTCACCGCCGGCTCGCGAGGACGTGCGCTCGGGTACGCGGTCTGCGCCGCCCACCTCGCCGATCTCGCCGAGCGTCGTGGCATCGATCATTTGCATGTTCACTCGTGCGCCGATGCTGCCCACGTTGCGGCCATGGCTCACCTGTGGAGCGGGCTGCCTTACAGCCTCCACCTCCACGGCGATCTGCCAGTCTACGGAACGGATCATGCGATGAAGATGCGCCACGCGTCGTTCATTGCCGCGGCCGCTCGGCCCCTGCAGGAGCAAATCATCAGCCAGATCGGCGTCCCGCGGGAGCGCGTTTTCAGAATGATCATGGGCGTGGATCTGTCGCGATTGCGGCTGCGGGCTCGGCCGACAGAAGAACCGGGACACGCGGCCGGGCCGCTGCACCTCGTGTCGATCAGCCGTCTGGCCGACTGCAAGGGCCATCGATTCGCGCTGGCGGCCGTGCGGCGTGCCATCGATGCCGGCGCCGAGCTGCGCTACACGATTGCCGGCTCCGGTCCCGACCGCGTAAAAATAGAAGCCGAGGTCGCGCGCCTCGGGCTGGGGGAGCAAGTCCGGTTTGCGGGATCCCTGTCCGAGCAAGGCGTCGCCGAGTTGCTCGAGGCGGCGGACGTGTTCGTCTTGACCAGCGTAGGCATGGGTGAAGCCTCTCCGGTCGCGGTGATGGAGGCTATGGCGACTGGCGTTCCCGCGATTTGCTCCCGCATCGGTGGAACGGCGGACATGGTCGACTCCGGGGTGGACGGCCTTCTCGTTGCGCAGGAGGACGTCGGAGGCATCACGGACGCGCTTCTGACGCTGCATCGCGATCGCGCGATGATCGCCAGGCTTGGAGCCGCGGCGCGACGCAGAGCAGAAAGGGAGTTCGACGCGACCGTGCTCGCCCGGCAGCTCGTTGCGACCATCGAGACAATGCGCGGCACCTCTCCCGTCGGGAGCTGCCGTCACACGTCAGACATCGAGCGTCCTGACACGATCGACGCCACCCATTCGGCCGGAGCGCCCCTCCTCTGATTGCAATTTCTGGCGCGCATGACCATTCTCACCGAGGGCGCCTGCGCCTCGTTCGTGGATCGAGCGACGCGCATGCGGATATGAACTAGGTCGTTCATCCATCTCGATCACCTCGTTCAGGAACCGTGATCGCCTCGCGCCTACATCTCGATGGCTTCGTTCATGGATTTTGATCATGTGCTCGATGGATCTCGATCACGTCATTGCTTCATCTCGCTTGACGCTTTCATGCATGTTGATCACGCCATCCATCGATTGTGAACACCTCGTTCCTGCATGTTGATCGCCTGCTTCATGGATCTTGATTGACGCATTCCTGCACGTTGGTCACGTCCCCCTTGGATCTTGATCTCCTCGTTCCCGCGTGTTGATCGCGTGCTTCGTGGATCTTGATCTCCTCGTTCCCGCGTGTTGATCGCGTGCTTCGTGGATCTTACTCGCGTCGTTCCTGCACATTGATCGCGTGCTTCGTAGCTCTTACTCGCGTCGTTCCTGCGCGTTGATCGCGTGCTTCGTGGATCTTACTCGCGTCGCTCCTGCACGTTGATCGCGTGCTTCGTGCCCCATACCGGGTGATTGCTGCATCTTCCTCTCGTTGTCGAGACACCAATACCGCGAGTATCGTGCGCGACTCCCATGGAGTCGCATCGCGACGCTGCCACGCTCGTGTCCCCACCCCACGACACGACTACAGGAGTATGGAGAGAAGGATGCACCGGCGATCGAAGCGGTCAACGATGTCCGCCTGGTAGCACCAGGAGGGCAGCGAGATGCGTGTGCGCTTAGCCTGCGTGAACGGTACCGCTCTCGCCGGAGATGGGCGCACGAGTCCGTCGCTTTCGTGCACCCATCACGGCATCAAGATGTGCGGTCATCATGAGCCTCGTGCCCGAATCCGCAAACGCTGGCATCAGTACGGCTTCATGTTCACGTAATTGCCGGGTGGGCTGTAGTCGCACACGCTGAAATCCCATTTTGCGGAGTTACTGAAGGGGCTACCCGTCGCGCACGCAACATGCGCGCACCCGACCGCGGTCGTGGTCTTCCAAACGATCTGAGTGTAATGACCACACTGTGCCCCGCTCGCACAGCCGTTCGTTGCGTACGTGTAGCTCGACGCTTCCGAAAGCCAGCTGGCCACGGCCTGCGCGATGCTCTCCGTAGGCGCGCCTGCGGCGAGGTTTTCCCCGACCCCCGGTCCTCGGCCGCCAAGCGCCGCGTACTCCATGTTCCGATTCGCGTTGTGCATATAATTGCACTTGGTCGCGTAGGTCAGCGCTACTTGCGCCGCGATGGGGTCACACGTGAGCGGAGGTTCTCCCACGCCGAGCGCGGCGCGCGCTTGATTCATCGGAGCCAGCCACGCGGACGCGTTCGCGCACAGGTCCGCGCCGGAGTCCGCGTCGGCATTCGTCCCGGCGTCGGCGAGGCCATGTCCGGCGTCGAACGGGATCGACGCGTCATCTCCGCGCGCATCCGCGTTGGCGTCTGCCTCGCTGTCTTGTCCGCCCAGCCCGGCGTCGCTCGGCCCGCCTCCCTCGTTTGGCGCAGCGAAGGACCCCCCCGTGTCGAGGTTTGCGGCGCGGCCTGCGTCGCCGCCGGTGCCATTTGCGGCCGCGTCATTGGACGCCCTCGAGCCGGCTTCGTTGGGGCCTGCTCCAGCCGGCGCGGTGTCCGTCGAAGCCGAGCATCCCGCAAGGCCAGCCGTGCCGGCCAATGCGCCGACCGCGAACAGAAGGCGGAGCGGTACCCTCGTGCGAAGCTTCATGCGCAACACTCCTTTTTAGCCCGCGCCGGAAGAGGCGCGCACACATCGACTTTAGCCGACTGCGCCTTCGAAGACGACGCCCACGCCGGATTTCGCACCGCCGAACGTTGCCGTCGTCAACGGAAGGGCGACTTTGCGGTTTCTCGTGCTCTCGCCAGTCCGATGATTTCGCCGTGTGCGTTCACTTCTCAGAGTGAGAGGAGATTCTTGAAATAAGCAATTGTCTCCTTGAGGCCGTCGTCCAGCGCCACCTTCGGCGTCCAATCGAGCTTCGAGCTCGCCAGGGTGATATCTGGCCGACGCTGTTTCGGATCGTCCGGCGGCAATGGTCGCTTGACCAGCCGCGATTTGGAGTCCGTCAATCGAAGCACCTTCTCTGCGAGCTCCAGCATGGTGAACTCGCCGGGGTTGCCAAGGTTCACTGGCCCGCAGAAGCCCTTCTCCGAGTCCATCATGCGGACCATCCCCTGGATGAGGTCGTCGACATAACAAAAGGAGCGCGTCTGCGACCCGTCCCCATAGATGGTCACGTCTTCGCCTCGAAGCGCCTGCACGATGAAGTTGCTGACGACGCGCCCGTCATTGGGGTGCATGCGCGGTCCGTACGTGTTGAAGATACGGATCACTTTGATGTCCAAGCCGTGCTGGCGCTGGTAATCGAAGAAGAGCGTTTCCGCGCAGCGCTTGCCCTCGTCATAACAACTGCGTGGACCAATGCAGTTGACGCGACCCCAGTAGCCCTCTGGCTGGGGATGAACCTCGGGGTCGCCATACACCTCGGAAGTCGACGCCTGTAAGATACGGGCCTTCACCCGTTTGGCGAGACCGAGCATGTTTATGGCGCCGTGGACGCTCGTCTTCGTCGTCTGCACCGGATCGAACTGATAGTGTATCGGCGAGGCCGGACAGGCGAGGTTGAAGATGCGCTCCACCTCCACATAAAGTGGAAACGTGACGTCGTGCCGCATCAGCTCGAATCGTGGCTCTCGCAGGAGCTGTTCGACGTTGCGCTTGGCGCCCGTAAAAAAATTGTCGAGGCACAGCACGTCTTCGCCTCGCGCGACCAGAGCATCGCACAAGTGCGAGCCGAGGAATCCCGCGCCGCCGGTCACCAGAATTTTTCTGTCCGTTCGCATGTCGTTCGGCAAGGGAGTGTAGCGGTGTTCCGTGCCGTTCGCGAGCCTTGACGCAAGACCACGCCGCGCCCAATCTGCGGTACTCAGCGATGCACGCAACCTCCTTGGTCACTCCGGCGCATTCGGTTTCCGACCGAATTCGTGTTCTGGTCATCGCGGAGCTCGCAAATCCCGACTGGGTCAGCGTCCCGCTGGAGGGCTGGTCGCATTGGCACGCTCTATCGAAAATCGTGGACGGGCATCTCGTCACCCACGTCCGCAACCAGGAGAACATCTTCAAAGCGGGTGAAGCTCCGGAGCGCGTCACGATCATCGACTCGTCGCCCGTCGAGCGGCCGATGGCACGTGTCGCCGACATCCTGCGAGGACGGTCCGAGGGCGGACTGACCACGCTCACCGCCGTCAGCACGTTTCCTTACTACTATTTCGAGCACGTCCTCTGGCGAACGCTCGGCCGCCGGATCAGGTCACGCGAATGGGACATCGTGCACCGGGTCACTCCCCTCACGCCCACGACGCCCAGCTTGCTTGCGGCCCGCTGCGCCCAGCACGGAGTCCCCTTCGTCGTCGGTCCGCTCAACGGCGGTGTGCCGTGGCCAAAGGGGTTCGACCATGCGCGAAACGCAGAGCGCGAGTGGCTCACGTACGTGCGGGAGGCGTACAAGATTCTCCCCGGGTACCGCATCACGCGCCGCTGCGCGTCGGCGATCATCACGGGCTCGGGCGACACCCGGATGCAGATCGCTCCGCAGTATCGGCAAAAGACCGTGTACATCCCGGAGAACGCGGTCGATCCGAAACGTTTTACCCATCGAAAGACGGAGCCGGTCACTTTGCCGCTCAAGGTCGCCTTCGTTGGACGGCTGACCCTGTACAAGGGACCCGATATGTTGCTCGAGGCCGCCGCACCCCTCGTGCGCGAGGGGTCGTTGAAGCTGGACATTATCGGAGACGGGCCGCAGGCGCCCGCACTTCGGGCTCTGGCGGCTCGCGAAGGCCTGCCGGGGACGATGTTCGCCGGCTGGATCCAGCATCACCAGCTGCAAGAGCGGCTCGCCCAGTCGGATATCTTTGCATTCCCGAGCATCCGTGAGTTTGGAGGAGCGGTCGTCCTCGAGGCGATGGCGCTCGGCCTCGTTCCGATCGTGATGGCGTACGGTGGTCCGGGCGAGCTCGTCACTCCGGCTACCGGTTACGCGCTGCCGATGGGCTCACGGGCGCAGATCGTGGAGTCGTTGCGGGGGGTCCTGCAGCGGCTCGTCGCCGACCCATCCGCGATCCGAACCATCGGCGAACGAGCTCGCAGCCGGGTCTTTCGCAGCTTCACGTGGGACGCGAAGGCCGCTCAGGTCCTCGAGGTGTACCGCTGGGTGCTCGGCCAGCGTGACAAACCCGACTTCGGAATGCCTCTTCCGGATCCTGCCGCTTAGCTCGCCGGCGGCGGCGGGAGGTGCGTCAGCCACTCGACCATTTGGTCCTGAATCGCTGCCCAGGAAAAGCGATCGCGTGCCAGGTTGTACGCCCGCGATGCCATGCCTTGCGCAAAGACAAGGTCCTGCGCGAGCGCCGTGACACCTTCCACGAAGGCATCGGCGGTGTCCGCGATCCACGCATGCTCTCCATGAACCAGGGACAATCCCTCGGCTCCCACAGAAGTTGTGACGAGCGGAATCCGGTGGGCCATGGCGTCGAGGACCTTCAGCTTCGTGCCCCCGCCGAAGCGAATGGGCGCGACGAGCATGTCGTATTCCGAGAGAGTCTCGCCGAGGTCCTCCACGAACCCACGAAAATGGACGAGTGAGCCGTACGCCGCGGCGAGCTCCGGGGTGGCTCCGGGACCGAGCACGTCGAACGTTGCCGCGGGCAGCCGCGTTCGCAAAAGGGGCAAGACATCGTGCGCGAAGAATGCGACCGCGTCGGCGTTGGGCGCGTAACCGAGATTTCCGAGGAACGCGATGCGCGGCGCCCCCGGCGAGGCTCGTCGTGGGCCGCTCGATGGCGGCCCGTTGCCCGGAAGAGACACTCCATTCGGAACGATCACCGCGTTGTCGCAGCCGTGCCCCGACAGGTATGCGCGGTCCTGCTCCGAGCAGACGACCGATGCCAGAAATCGCTTCGAACCGCGGAGCTCGGCGGAGCGGTAGAGCGCGTATCGATACCATTCGCGTGCAAGAAATCGCCGGGGGTAAAGCTTGAGGAGGCGCGCGATCTTCAGATGCTCGAGATCATCGAGATCGACGATCGTCCGCGCGCGCACCGAGCGGCACAGCCGCGCGATATGCAACCGCTCGGCCCAAATCAGGTCATAGGCATTCAGATCGATCTCCCGCAGCGCCGCGACGAAGGGCTCGTATGTCCGCACCCTGCCGAGCCGCGGAAGACCCGGCGCGGCGCTGATCGCGCCGGCGACGACGGCCATGCGCTCGCGCCAGCTCGGTGGCGGCCCCTTCGTGTACACCATTCGTGCACAGAGACTCTCGACGGCGCCGGCGTACTCCGGATGGACCGGCGGCGGTCCGACGAACGTGACGTCGAACGCGCGCGCACATGCGGCAATGAGGTTGTACACGCGAACGTGCTGCCCGCGGTCGAGCGGGAAAGGGAAGACATCCGTGACGAAGAGCAGGCTCCTTCGCACTATCGCCTTCTTGGCGGCATTCGAGTCCGAACGCTCAGCACCGCTCGCGGACGCTAGCATGGGGGGAGTAGCTGCCCTATGACCGACATGATAAATCGCGGGCTCCGAGGGCCGCCGTGAACGAACTCGAGATGTCGCGCAATGGCAACACCAAAGGGACGCAGGACGACGCGAGCCCCGCACCGAAGATGAGCGTCGTGCTCGCGACCTACAACAGGCTCGACTTGTTGAGGCGCCTGCTCGACGGCCTCGCGAACCAGACGCTGTCGCCAAGCGAGTTCGAAGTGATCGTCGTGGACGACGGGTCGGCCGTTCCGGTCCGGCCCCACCTTGAAGCGTCGCGGTACCCCTTTCAATTCGTCGTTATCGAGCAGGCCAACGCGGGACCGGCGGCGGCGCGCCACCGTGGCGTTCTGCACGCGCGCGGCGAGATCCTCGTGCTCGTGGACGACGACATGGAGCTCCCGCCCCGCTTTCTCGAAGCGCACCTCGCCCACCACGCGAGCGGCCGCCCGACGGCCGTGTTCGGCCGCTACGTGTCGGATCCGCGAATCGGAGAAAAGGCGATTTTCGAGCGCTATCACGGACTGAAATGGGATCAGCTCTCGAAAGCGATCGCAAGCGGCAAGCTGCGCGTCGACGGCACTTTGCTTGCCACCGGCAACGCGTCGATGCGCCGCGATGACTATCTTCGCGCGGGCGGGCTGGACCTTTCTCTGCCACGCGCCGAGGACATGGCGCTCGGCCTCGAGCTCGAAGAGATCGGGGTCGAGCTGGTCTTCTCGGAGACGGCGTACTCGATTCATCTCTCCGACCACACCCAGCCAGAGAAGTGGCGCGCGAGGGCGTACATCCACGGCAAGCTCGAACCGTCGATCGCCCGAAAACACCCGTCGATGCCGCACGCCGACCCGTGGCGTTTCGCGTTCTCGCTGCCGTTCGCCGGCAGGATCATGTGTCTGCCCAGCGTGCTCGCGCCTGCCATGGGCGAAAAGCTCGCTGGGGTGGTGTACAAGGCTGCCGAGGTCGCCGATGCAATCGGCTTCGAGCGAGTCGCGCTCCGTGCAACCGGTCTCGTCTTTGGCATGGAGTACTTCCGTGGCATGCGCGAGGAGGCAGGCTCGTTCCGTGCCATGATTCACTCTTGCGTCGACTTTCTGGACAAGGCGGCGCAATCCGATGTGCCCACGAGCGGCGTCTCTCCTCTCCTCGCGAGAACGGCAAGCGCAGTGAGGCGGCGACGCCCTGGATAGCAGCATTCGCGCGCGACTCCCGCGGAGTCAATCGAGCGGGACGAGCTGGGGATACCAAGACACGCACATGTATGCCCAGACGAAGACGAACCCCGCGATGATCCATTGGGTCAGGCGCAGTGCGCGTCGAGGCGCCACCCGTGCCGACAGGCGGATCGGCAGAGCGACGCTCACTAGTACGATGGAGAGCAAGATCAGCTTCGGCACTGCTTGCCTCGGTTCACCGGGCCGCCCCTGACGCCTGCCGCGGCTTCGCTGGCGCCCAGACTCCCGCGGTGATCGGTAGGCGCATCGCGACCGCGTAGCTCCCCGCGAGGATGTACATCGTCTTGAGCGAGAACAATCCCATGTCGCCGTACATCTCGTTCGCGCAGATGATCATCTGCACGGCGCTTACGATGCCCGCGTTGCGTACGGCCGAACTGTTCCCCAACTTGCTCATGCGCGAATTGAAGAACACCGCCGTTGGAAAGGCCAGCCAGTAGCCGATGAATCCCAGAACACCCGTGTAGGCAAGGAGTCCTAGAATGCTGTTGTGAGGGACATATTGCCAAAGCTCGAAATACGCCGCAATGCTGTACTTGCTCGATAGCTCTATATACTTATGACCCCAACCGGTGCCTCCGAGGATGCCCGTGTGTGCGGTGGCCACCAGCCCGAGGTTCTCGATGTTCCTCGCCTTGGTGGAGAGGTCCTCGGTCGTCGTCACCGTCTCGAGAGAACGCAGCGGGAGGAATATCCTCTCCCCCCGGCCCCAGCCGATGGCGACGTAGAGAGCGATGACTGGCGCCGCGAGGAGCGCGATTCGCGAAACGCGGCGCCTCGTCTTTCCCGGCGGCAGCAGAAAGAACATCGTCACGAGGCCCATGACCAGGCTCACCCAGGCGAGGCGGCGCTGGTTCCATTGAATTGCACAGACGACGAAGAGGATCCCCAGGACCGTGCGGATGGTCGTCCACCGCGCGCGTTTTTCGAGGGCATTGACGATCAAAATTATGATCACGGTGACCCACAGAACCGTGTCGTCATGTGTCGTCACGAAATCGGGCAAGGGATCGATTCGGTGGGGTGACACATATGAAAAGTAAAATGTCCAGCACATGATCGCGCGGTAGAAGCCGGCCGCCACCAGGACCTTCGCGAGCGTGGCGTAGTGCTCCGCAGTCTGGAAGGTGGCTGCGAACGTGAAGGCGACGAGCACCGTGGTCAGGAGCAGGTAAATCTGCCAGCTGCCAGCGCGCGCGTCACCGCCCCGCGCCAAGCCGTACGCGAACCAGGCGACCACGGTCCCGGCCGAGAGGAGGAGCGCATTGCGCATCGGCGCGACGAGCGGCGCCTTCGACGTGCGCCTCGCCGCCGTCACCAGCAAGATGGCGAGCATGACGAGGTCGAAGGGCCGCACCTTCACCCCCGGAAGAGGCAGCCAAAAGATGTCGTGCGCCCAAGAGAAGGGCGATGGCAGGTATTTGGAGTACGTCGTGCCTACGTCCTCCACCAGCAGGAGAAAATAGAGAACAATCATCACGCGACGCACGTCGCAACGGTAAACAACGTCCACTCGTGACGCAACCGCCCGCTTGACGCGATCGCGAACTGGCTGCATGCGAAAGCCGTGTCGCAATCAAGTTTTCGCCCTTCGCGGGCGAGCCCGCACGACCAAGCGCCGGCCGGTCACGAGAGGTCGGCGCCCGCGTGGCGCATCGTCACTATACTGGCGGTGGTCGCGGCCGGTTCAATGGCGTGTACGGTCTACCTGGTTCGGCTGAGCCATCGTTACTTCAAGGACGCTGTTGCCGTCCGGCTCGATCCCGCTGGCCTTCGTTTCTACGAGGCAGACCGCCACCGCCAGGGCGAGGAGGTGAAGCGTCCCGTGCTGGTCTTCTTCGGTGATTCCCGCGCGCTGATGTGGACCAGCCCCGCGGCATTGACCGAATACCGCGTAGTCAATCGAGGTATCGGAAACCAGACGACGGCCCAGGTGTCGTTGCGCCTCGAGGCCGACCTCGCGCCGCTCCGACCCGACATCGTCGTTCTGGAGGCGGGCGTCAACGATTTGAAGGCCGTCGCTGAGTTCCCGGAGCGCCGCGACGAGATCGTCGACGATTGCGAGCGCAACATCGATCGCATGGTGGCGCGTATCCGATCGATGAACGCAAAGGTCGTTCTGGTCGGTATTTTTGGAATCGGCGACCTAGCGGTGTGGCGCAAACCGTTTTGGTCGGACGACGTCATCACCGTCGTGCGACGAGTGAACGCTCACCTGCGCTCGCTCGCTTCGAACGGGGTGCTCCTGCTCGACCCCGACCCCATCCTCGACGACAGCCGTGGACGCATCAAGGCCGAGTACCAGTCGGATTTTCTGCACCTCGACGAGGCTGGATACGCTGCGCTGAATGACCGCCTTCTCGTGCCGCTCGTGCGGTCCCTTTCGCGCTGACTATCCGCGCCGCCGCGCCGCGGCCTCCCGCAGCACGATGGCAAGGAACCTCGGATCGCGAACCAGATAGCGCCGCCAAAGGCGGCGAGGCTCGTGAAGGAGACGATACAACCACTCGAAGCCAGCCTCCGAAATCCAACGCGGGGCGCGCTTCGCGGTCCCGGCCACGAAATCGAGCGACGCACCCACGCCCAGAATCACTGCGGGACGGACCCGATCGCGAACGCGATGGGCCCACACTTCCTGTTTTGGCGCACCGAGCGCCAGGAACAACAGGTGAGGGCGCGCCGCGCGCACCGGTTCCAGAATGGAGTCCTCGGCCTCGCGGCTCATGGAGAGACCGACGTCCGGCGCGCTCGTTCCGACGACCTGAAGGCCCGGGTGCTCGCGCTCGAGGACCTCTTTGGCGCGAGCCGCGACGCCCGGTGCTGCTCCGAGCAAGTACACGCGCCAGCCCCGCTCGGCGGCGCGCGCGATCAGCGGCCCCAGGAGATCGGACCCAGAGACCTTCGCCGGCAGGGGAACACCGAGTGCGCGCGCCGCCCAGAGGACGGCGGCTCCGTCGACCAGAGACAGGTCGGCCGCTGCATAGGCAGCGCGGAACTCGGCGTCTTCCTCCGCCAGAACGATATGGTCCACATTGGGAGTGAAGACGACGCCGCCTTCTCCCTTCGAGACCAGCTCCTCAACCGCGTCGATCGCTTCGTCGAAGCGCAGCGAGTCGATGGCAACGTGGCCGATCCGGACCCGCCCTCGACCGGAGGGGGCAGGCAGCTCACTTTGCGACTGGGGATGCATCGGTGAGCCGGACATCGATCACGGTTATCGAAAAGGGCGCCAGACTCTGGCTGATGATCGCCGTAGCAGCGTCCGTGGACGGCGGCAGACCAGCGAAACCGCTCCCGCCGCCCGCGTACGAGTAGACTTGCCTCGATGCGATTTTGCCGCAGGAAGAGACGTCGATACGGGCAGCAACGGCGTCTGTCTTCGATAGGTTCAACGCAATGGCCACGAGGTGGCCACCGGAGTCGTCCCGGGACGCAAAGAGAGAGATGTGCGACGTCGTCGATGTGGGCACGGACCACTCGAGAAAGTGCGCGCCCTTGCCGTCGTAATTTCGATAGGCTCGGAACGCCCACATTGTTGGTGAGTTTGCCGGTGGGTACACCCAGTAAAACGCGGAGGTGAGCCCGAACTGGCCGAACCGACCCAGCGCTTCCGCCGTGGCCAAACCACCGCTGATGTGCTCCTCGCCACCGAAGTTCCACTCGCCGATGGAGAGACCACGTCCTGGGTAATTCTGATCGACCCACTCCCGCATCCGCGGCAGGAGCCTCACCGGCTCCTTCACCCATGACTCGTCCACGTACGACGGATCCCAAAGCATGCGCGTCGTCCGAAGTCGAAGCTCCGCAGTCTCGGCCGCCGCCGCGCTTCCTCCGACGCGATCGGCATACGGGTAGCCGTGCAAATCCAAGACATCGAGCACGCGCACACCCGTCGCCTTCTCGTGCGCGGCAAGGGCCCGGAGATAGTAGGCGACCAATGGCAGATCCCCGTGGGCCCTGCGGTCTGGCCGAGACGAAACCCCGGCGGCCAGGTCTCTCGCGGAATACAGATACCCGCTCCACCCCCACTCTGCGGGGCCGGCGATGACCGCGTCGGGATCGGCTTCTCGAATCGCCGTTCCATAATCGATCGTTCGCTGGATGAGCTCGTCGTAGGAGAGCGGCTCCGGGTGCGCATCCCGGTGGGTCGTATTCCAAAGCACCGGTTCGTTGTCGAGGATGTACATCTGGACACTGCGCTTGCCCGTCTTCGCGTCCTCTTGTCGAATTGTCTCCACCCATTTCTTGACGAAGGCCGGCGTGATGGGAACGTAGGCGCGGCTCTGCGGACCGGGGCGTATCAGGTCACCCGATTTCCGCTTCCCGTTACCCGCGTCCTGGCGCCACTGGTCCACGGCCTGTTGCTGGCCGAAGACGGAGACGGGAAAGGACGAGCTCGTCCCGTCCTTGGCGACCCACCCCATCATCGGCACGGTCAATGCGCTCGCCATCCCGTGCGCGGCGTTGTCCTTGAGGAAGCTCGCATACGTGTAGGACGAAACGTCCAGGTTCTCGAAGAACCAATCGTTGCCCGCGTTCCACGCGCTGACCTCGTAATTGTAGGTCGACATTGTGTTTCCACCCCAGCGCCGCGCGGTTGCGTCGAGAAGCCATTGGGCCTTCTGCTTTTCGGGTTCGTCTGGCGCGTAGTACGCCATGCCGTAGATCATGGGATTGATCTTTGTCGCCCGGGCAGCGCACTGGATCGCGAGCGGCGCCTGCGGCAGAGTAGCCGGGTCGACGAGCGCAGCGGCAGGGGGGCCGCCGGAAGGTTTGGTGAGCGCGACCTTGTCGATGAGAACCCAACCGCTGCCCACGTCGCGAAACGTGTGAAGCACGACCCGATCGAAAGGCAGCCCGTCGGGATCGAGCTCGCCGATCGACAGGAACACCTCGCTCCAGCCATCACTCAACGCCCTGTGGTGGATGGGCGACACGTTCACTCGCGGGAAAACGTTGCCCCCATTCGACTCCACGCGGACCTGGAGAAACTCGGCCTCCGTCGTCTTGACACGAAAGACGAGGCCGCCGTAATCGCCTGTGAGGCCCGGCTTTGCCAGGATCCAACCGCCCCAATGTTCAAAGCGCACACGCGCGGGCTGCCCGGTCGGCATTTCGTGGGGCGACCAGCCCCAGTCTTGCCATTCGTTGACCAGCCCGCCGTCATAGATCTGCTGCGCAATTTCGA
>JALYHV010000134.1 GCA_030776205.1 Myxococcota bacterium
GGCCTGCACCTGCGCCGCGGTCTCCACCGGCCGGCCCGCACGGGGCTTCGGCTGCGGAGGTGGCTGAGCACACCGCACCGGCGCGCGTCCCGATCCTACCTGAACCCGTGTGGCGCATGGAGGCTGAGGCCGCCGTCGCAACGCCGACGAGTGTGGCCGCCGCCGTACAAATGCGCTTCGCTCTCGGCGCGAGCGTATGGCCCCAGAGAGGGGGGGCTCACTTCGGCGCCGGCGTGGGCGTGCGAGGGGGTCCGGCCGCAATCGTCGACACCTCTGTTTTTCACGGATCGCTCGTGGAGACGTCGTTCCAAGCGACGGCCCGGGTACGCACGAAGGTGGTGCCTTGGCTCGCCTTGGAGCTGCAAACGGGGCCGAGCTTGCTCCTCGTCAGCCTCGATGGGGATACAACTCCCTTGTCACCAACGCCCGTCCATTCGCTCCGGCTGAATCCTGCTTGGGACGCTGCAGGACTCCTGGATTTCAACCTGAGCCCCAAGTTGGGCATCGGCGCTTCTGCGGGAGCGTCGACCCTATTCCGGGCTCAACGCTACACCGTGGACAAGGTCTTTCAAGTGGCGGTCGAACCGAGGGTCGTCGGGCTCTTCGGCGTGCGTATCTGTGTGGGGATTGATTGATGGCGCGCGCGAAAGCCGTGAGCTCCCTCTGGGCTTCGATGGTGCTATCCGTCACGGTTTGCGCGTGCACGGAGCCGGTAGATTTCTCACGGGATCTGGGCGCCGAGGCCTCCACCGACGGGACGGTGAGTGCCCTCCCGCTCGAGGCCTCGCTCGAGGCTGGCATCGAGTCTTCGGCGTGCTCTTCTTCGGCGATCGTCTCGCAGCGCTGCCTCCCTCTTGGCGAAACCTGTGTCTCGGACGGCGATTGCTGCAGTCGGGTCTGTCGCACGGGAACGTGCCTGAGCGGAGCTGCCTGCGCCGCGCCGGGCGCCGCGTGCAACAGACGCTCGGACTGTTGCAGTGGGAGGTGCGAACCCTCGAACCAAGGCGGGGGCCGCGTTTGCACCGGGTATTGCCGGCCTGACACCTCGCCCTGTATGGGTCCGCACGACTGTTGTTCGCTCGCCTGTAACGGCGGACTGTGTGGAGGTCCGACATGCGCACGGATTGGCGAGCCATGCACGAGCGACCCGCAGTGCTGCGAGGAACACTGCGACACACAGCACAACCACGTCTGCGATGTCCCGCGTCGGGCGCAGAGCTGCAGGCCGACAGGCGAGGCGTGCGGAGGCGACGCCGGCGTCCAATGCTGTTCGACCGCGTGCAATTTCCTGACTGGAAGGTGCGATCTCGGGGCTATCGGTCCATGTCGCGAGCCGTCAACCCCGTGCATGGCGGACACCGATTGTTGCTCTGGCGGAGCATGCGTCGCCAGCACCGTTCCGGGGGGCGGGCTCGTCTGCTCGGCGACGTGCGGCACGGATGGCCAGCTATGCGCGACGGACAATGATTGTTGCAGCCACCAATGCAGGGGGCCGCTGCCGTCCACTTGCACGCCTGCCGCGGTGAGCTGCGATCGTTGACGACGCATCACCCGATGCGCGCGCATCATTTGCAACGAAGCTCTTCCAACCAGCCGCCGGCCGCGTCACTCCAGGCGAGCCAGATAGCGTCGTGCGCGTCGACGACCAGAGTCGCGTCGGTGGGGTTTCCGGTCGTCGGGATAATCTGTACAGGCGAAAACACGCCTGATGATCCATCCACCTCACCGAGCTCGAGAACGCGACGTGAGACCGGATTTGCGGTTTCGGGGCGAACGCGCGTGGCCAAGAGGCGACGGTTGCCGTATGCGACCGCAACCGGAGCAGGGTCCAGACCATTGGGGTACATCGACCAGGTAACCGGCTCGTCCACACGCGGCGGGGTATCGAGACGAACGAGCGCGAGACCAAAGCTTCCGACGTCCTTTGCGATCGGCAGGAGGCTCCACGCGGGGCCGTCCCGGGGCGCGGCAAGGGCCGCCGCGGTACCCCTGTCTCCAGGGCCTCCGACGAAGACGACGGTATCGTCTCCGACGTTCAACCGCTTGTCGTAAGTCACCACGCGAGCGTGCATCGCGGTAAGCGCCATGCGCGCATCGATGGATAAAGCGATCACATTGGCGCCGCGCGAGGCAAGGATCACCGCGGTGGCGCCGCTGCCGTCATCGGAGATGCGCGACGGCGCTTCGTCGTCGATGGCCAGCCACGCTTCGCTGACCCAGCCCTCCGTCGTCTTGCGACTGGCCAGATAGGCGAGCGCCGTGTGGGAGTCTCCGAGGAGGGCGGCCGAAACGCGCGAACCGGAACGGCTGCTGGCGACGACGCGCCCTACGTCGCGGCCCCGCGTCGAGCGATGCACCGCGCCGGACCGATTCGGACAGAAAAGACTGTCTCCGGCGAATGCGCACGGGACAGTCGACGGCGGCGAAGCGGCGGCAGCCAGAGACTCCCGTGGCGGAAAGGGCGACGGGGACAAGAACCCCGTCGAGAAAGAAAAAATACGACCATAGCCATCCTCGTTCATGGCCACGTCGATTGTTTCTCCGCGCAGCGCGAGGGAAATCGGCCCACGAAGAGGCAAAGAGACTGGGACGCGCAATACGGAACAGGTCGGCGGGGCGGCGTCCCCGACGGGGCGTGGTGGCGCAGTCGCCTTGGCGACCGTTGCGGCTGCGGTCACCCCAGCTGGCGGGTCCGGCGACGTCATCGTTGGCGCGGCACGGACGCTTGCGAGCGCCGTCGCCGACATTGACGGGGCTGGGTCCCGGCGAGGAGCAGCTCTGCAGCCCGTGAGGACGAGCAGCCAGCATACGAACCGCGAGAACGGCACTTCCCGTTTGTAACACCCCGTGTTCCTCGACGCTGCGCCGGCCGTCGTATGGCGATACACGACGACGAGCGGCGGGCGGCTGCACGTTGGCTATCGGATCGCTAGAGCCCGCAGCCAACGCACCACGACCTCCGCGGCGGCCGATGCGCACGAGGCGTTGTGCTCGCGCCACTCATCGCGAGCGGTGCTACCCACGTAGTTCGCGACGCCGAGGACGGCGCCGAACGGGATTTTGCAAGCTTCGCATGCGGTAGCCACCGCGTGCGCTTCGAGGTGCTCGGCCTCCGCGCCCGTTGCTTGCGCGATGCGCGCCGCGGTAGATTCGTCCACCGTGATGGAGAGCGTCGTCGCAATTCGGGCCGCACGTGCGCCGGCGAGCTGGAGCGCGGCCGCCAACGACGGCTCGGCATCGCTGGCCAGCGACATTGGCCCGGGAAACTGCGAGCGCCCCTCGATCACCGACGGATCGGTCAGTAGCACGCTCGTCGCGACGACCACGTCGCCGATCGCCAGAGCCCGGCCGCGATAGGCACCACACGTACCTAAGGCGACGACCGCGCGAGGCTGGACCTCCGCGATGGCCCTTGCGGAACCCGCCGCCGCCATGGGCAAGCCGATCCCCACGGCGCGAACGACGACGCTCACTTCACCAGCCGAGATGGCCGCCCGGTCCGCGCGACCGCCCAGCACCTCGCGAATCCGCGCCAACTCCGGATCGAACGCCGCGACGACGAGCACATCGCAGGGCACGCGAGATCCTCAGCGCTTGCTGGTGGCCGAAACGGCCGCCTGAGCCCCAAAACCCGCAGTCCCGACTTGCATGGCGGTGCGCCCCTCGAACATCATTCGCAGCTCGTCGACCTCGAGCGAACGGCCCAGTGCCTCTTCTTGGGAGATCAGCCGACGGTGGACAAGCGAGTAGAGACTCTGGTTCAGCGTCTGCATCGCGTATTTGTCCTGACCCACCTGCATTTGGGAATAGACCTGGTGGACCTTGTCCTCGCGGATGAGGTTCCGGATGGCAGGATTCGGCACCAACACCTCGAGGGCGAGCACCCGGCCGGGAGCGTTGTCGCGTGGCAAAAGCTGCTGCGATACGACGCCCTGAAGGACGAAAGACAGCTTCGATCGCACCTGCTGCTGCTGGTGGGGCGGAAAAACATCGATGATCCGGTTGATCGTGGAGATGGCGCTGCTGGTATGCAGGGTCGCGAAGACGAGGTGTCCGGTCTCACTGATGGTGAGCGCCGCCTCGATCGTCTCCAGATCACGCATCTCACCGATGAGCACGACGTCCGGGTCCTGGCGCAATACGTACTTGAGGGCGTGCTTGAACCCCTCGGTGTCGGTGCCTACTTCGCGTTGATTGACGATCGATAGCTTGTGGGGGTGCAAGTACTCGATCGGGTCCTCGACCGTGATGATGTGAAGCCGCTGCTCCGAGTTGATCTTGTCGATCATGGAAGCCAGGGTCGTCGACTTCCCCGAACCGGTCGGGCCGGTAACGAGAACCAGGCCGCTAGGCTTGTTGGTGAAGCTGCTGACCACCGCTGGCAATCCCAACTCGTCGAATGTCAGGATCTTAAAAGGGATGGTCCGGAACGCGCCTGCGACGGCGCCGCGTTGCATATAGATGTTCGCGCGAAACCGGGACAGACCCTTGACTCCGAACGATAGATCCAGCTCGTTGTTCTTTTCGAACTGAGCGCGCTGCTCCTCTGTGAGGACCGAGAAGCAGAGCTGCTTGGTCTCTATGGGGCCCAGCGGAGTGAGCTTCAGGGGCATGACACTCCCGTCGACGCGAAGCAGGGGCGGGGTGCCAGTCGTGATGTGCATGTCGCTGGCCCCCTTCTCGATCATCGCCTTGAGAAGCTGGTGCAGATTGATCTTCGTCTCGCCGGACTCGGTCATGACTCTCAATCCGCTATCGTGACGCGCATGATCTCTTCGGGCGTAGTTACCCCGTCGATGATCTTTCGGATTCCGCTCATGCGCAGAGTGCACATCCCATTTTTTATGGCTCCCAACTTCAGCTCCGCGGTAGATGCCCCCTGCAGCACCATTTCTTTGAGCCCGTCCGTGAATCGCATCACCTCGTAGAGCGCCACTCGCCCTTTGTAGCCGCTTCCATTGCAGGTCCGGCAACCAGCACCTTTCAGAAGCTTGCCAGTGGCGATCTGCTCGGGCGAGAACCCGCAATCCTCCAGCACCTTTTGCTCGTATCGGGCGGGTTGCTTGCAGTCGACGCAGATCTTGCGGGCGAGCCGCTGCGCCAGAACGAGGTTCACGCTAGCAGTGATCAAAAATGGCTCCACGCCCATGTTGAGAAGGCGCGATATCGTCGCGGGCGCATCGTTGGTGTGGAGAGTGGAGAGAACCAAGTGCCCCGTAAGGGCGGCCTTTACCGCGATTTCCGCGGTCTCGAAGTCGCGCACCTCGCCGACCATGATGATGTCCGGGTCCTGCCGAAGGAAGGACCGCAGCGCCATCGCGAAGTTTAGGCCAATCTCGTCGTGCATCTGCACTTGATTGATCCCATGCAAATTGTACTCGACCGGATCCTCGGCCGTGCTGATGTTATGGGCCACCTTATTCAGTTCCGTCAGCGCCGAGTACAGTGTGGTGGTCTTGCCAGATCCCGTCGGCCCAGTGACCAAGACCATTCCCCACGGCTGATTGATTGCCCATTTGAAGTCTTCGAGCGGCTTGGCATCGAAGCCGAGCTTCATCATGTCGAGCTGCAGGTTGCCCTTGTCGAGCAGCCGCATGACGACCTTCTCACCCCAAATCGTCGGCAGGACCGAGACGCGGAAGTCCATCTCCCGCCCCTTGCCTAGCTTCAGCTTGATACGGCCGTCCTGGGGCAGTCGCCGCTCGGCGATGTCGAGCGATGCCATGATCTTGATGCGGCTAGTAATCGCATTCTTGAGCTTAAGCGGCGGTGTCATCTCCTCCGCCAGAACGCCGTCGATACGATAGCGTACCCGGAGTTTCTTTTCGTACGGTTCGATGTGAATGTCGCTCGCGCCTTTCTTGATGGCGTTCAGCAACATCATATTCACGAGGCGAACGACCGGCGCGTCTTCGCTCGCTTTCTCGAGCTCGAGGAGGTTGACGTCTTCTTCGTCTCCCGTGAACTCGATCTCGGTCTCGTCGAATCCCGCCATCACCTCCTCGTAGGAGGGACCGGCGTTGTAGTATTTTTCGATTGCTGTCTGGATGGCCGTCTCGCTGGCGATCACCGGCTCGATGTTGTAGCCAGTCAAGAATTTCAAGTCGTCGATCGCGTTCAGGTTCGTCGGGTCCGCCATCGCCACGATGAGCGAGTTGCCGGTGCGCGAGATGGGAACGACTTTGTGGCGTTCGCACGGCTCCTTGGGGACCAACTTCAAAATCTCGGCGTCGATTTCGTACTCGTCCAAGTCGACGGTGGGGACGCGATACTGCTGACTCAGGAAAGTCGTGATCTCGTCGTCGCTGACGTAACCGAGCTTCGCCAGTGTGTACCCGAGATTCTGGCCGGATTTCTGCTGCTCATCCTGCGCGTGGCGGAGCTGCGCTAGCGAGATCAGCTTCTCGCGAACGAGCAGCTCGCCGAGCCGATTGTTGTTGGCCATGCCTAGGAAGAGTAACAGGGTCCAGCGGCGATCGCGGCAAACGATGCGCGACGAGCTGCCGCTTGAAGCTCGCCCCATGTAGCCTATTGCCCGATAAGCTCATGGCGGGGCTCTTTGATAAACTCTTCGGGAAAGCGCGCGCGCTGTTGCAAGCGCGAGCCGCGGAACTAGGCGGTGACCTGGCTGGAGCAACCGTCCTGTTCTCCCGGGGGGGGCGGCTCGACGAGGCCGCGCGGGTCCTTCTGCTGCGCGGCGATCGAGAGTCGGATACGGAGGTTCGTCTCCGGCGTTACGAGCAGGCGGTGATGACCGCCCCCGAACGCAGCGTCGTGCGCGCTCACGCGCGCCGCAAGAGGGCCATGGCCGTCCTTGCCATGGCGACGAACGCCCCTCTCGATGATCGGCTGCAGCGGAAGCTCGTCCAAGCCGGCGAGGAGTTGGAAGCGCTTGGTGAGAACGGCGACGCCGCGGATGCCTATGCCCGGGCTGGGCAAATCACACGCCAGATGCGCGCTCTGGTCCTCGGAGGCGAAATCGAGAGATTGGACGCGTTGCTCGGCGAGGAGCAAGCGCGCGAGCGCAGCGTGTTGACCATGCGACGCGCGCACGGCGATTTGACCGCGATGGAGGCGATGGGGCGGCGTCGAGAGGCGGCCCGGCTGGCGCGCGCTTCCACCGACGAATCGCTGCAGGTGCGCGGGGCGGCCATCGAGGCGCGGCGGGTCGATGGCCCGATCGTAGCTGCCGTGGTTCAGGGGCATCGAACGCAGATTGCGCTCGGCGACGAAGTGGTCATCGGGCGGATGCCCGACCAGGCAGCAGCCAACTCGAGCTCCGGCGCGATTCGGATTGCGTCTCTGGCAGTCAGCCGTCAGCACCTGCGCGTCTCGCGACGGGGGCAGTCGGTCGTCGTTCGCGACCTCGAGAGCCGCAACGGAACGCAGTTGCGTGGGCTTGCGCTGACGGCGGATGCGAACGTCGGCCAAGGCATCGAGCTGACGTTGGGTCGCGACGTTCGCGTATTAATTCGGCCGGCGGAGGAGCTCGAAGGCGCCGTCGCGGTCGAAGTGGCAGGGGCGCGTTACGTCGCACCGCTCGGACCCGCCCGGCTCGGCATAGGCCGCTGGCGCCTCGAGCGCGCGGAGGACGGTTGGGTCGAGCTCGCCACGGATGACGCACCACCCGCGTTTGCAGGTTCGTTGCGCCTTTCGCCGCGGGTTGCCCTGCTCCATGGAGACGTTTTTGCCGAGGAGCGCGGAGGCAGGGTTCTTCTCGAGCTGAGCGAACGTGGCCAGTAGCAGGCGGATCTCCCCCGACGTGCAACGGCTCCGCGCTATGGGCCTGCCAGGTGGGCCGTCGTGCGAGGAGGCGCTGCGGGTGTTTGCGCGAGCGCGGTCCACGGCCGATGAGAGCGCGGCCATCGAGGCCCTGGTCAGCGGGCGGACGGGCGCGCTCCCGGAGCCGTTGCTCGTCGCCGTAGGCTCGGCGCTCATCGATCGCGGCGAGGAGTCCGCTGCGGCACGCCTGTTGTCCAACGCAAGCTCGTCGCCGGCCCTCATCGTGCGCTCGGATCTCCTCGCGCGCGCGGGAGAGTGGGCTGCAGCGATGGCTTTGGTGGAGCGTGTTTTGTCGCGCGACATTCACTGGCCAGGCGCTCGCGATAGGCATTCCCGCTGCCGACAAGCGTTGGGGCTTGCGCAGCAACCGGCAAGACCGGACCCGTCGGCCACGGTCGTCGTCGCCGCACCCAAAGCCCCGTTTCGGGTTTTGCGGGAGGTCGGGAGGGGCGCGACCGGGACCGTCTACGAGGTGGAGGATCGCGACCTCGGGCGGCACGTTGCACTGAAGATTTATCACCGTCCCGACCGCGATTGGGCCCAGCTCCTACATGAAGCACGCGTCGCGGCGGCCTTGGCTGGTCCGGGGGTCGTGCGCGTGTTCGATCTCCATCCGGAGCACGGCTGGCTTGCGATGGAGTGGGCGCCATCAGGCACCCTACGCTCGGCGCTGCAGTCGTCAGGCTGGGGCCAGCCCGGTAACTGGGCGACGCCGCTCGCCCGATCCCTAGCTCGGGTGCACGAAGCCGGCTGGGTGCATCACGACCTCAAGCCAGCCAACGTACTCTTTCTGTCGAACGGCCGGCCGCTACTGAGCGACTTCGGTTCGGCGCGTCGTGTCGGCGAGCCGAGCCCACCGGGAAGCTTTGGTTACGTATCTCCGGAGCGGCTCGCGGGGCGATCGAGCGACGCACGGGACGACGTATACGGGTTCGGACGCGTGCTCGAGGACGCGCTCGAGTCACTCGACGAGGTCGCCGCCGACGCGCAGCACTGGCGCGAGCTCGCTTCCGCGTGCACCGGCCCCGACGACAGCCGACCGAGAGATGGCGGCAAACTGCTGCTGGTATTGGACGGGATGCGAGGTTACTAGGTAGGTGCGAGCCGCCGGAGACGGGCCTGAGCGACCGGACGCGCGGCGCGGCATCCAAAGCCCTACTCACCTCTGGAAAGCAATGCCCACCACGTACACGGACCTCATCGCCGACGTACGCAAGCGAACCAGGCAGGTCTCGCTGGAAGAGCTCAAGCGTCGTCTTGCGGCCGGCGAAAAGATAGTGCTGCTCGATGTTCGAGAAAAGGACGAATGGCGCGGTGGTTACATCCCAGGCGCCGTCTCTATCCCCCGAGGCTTCCTGGAGATCCAGGCCGAGCAGAAGCTGCCGGACAAGAACGCTCCCATCGTGGCGTACTGCGCGGGCGGCACCCGTTCGGCCCTCGCCGCAGCAACGCTCCAGACCCTCGGATACACGAACGTGGAGACGGCGAACCCCGGCTTCGTCCGCTGGAAAGATCTGGGCTTTCCGGTCGAAGCGCCTCCCCAGCTCACCGATGCGCAGCGCGAACGGTACTCGAGGCATATCCTCTTGCCCGAGGTTGGAGAGGCCGGACAGGCGAAGCTGCTGCGGAGCAAGGTTCTCCTTCTCGGGGCGGGTGGTCTCGGCTCGCCCGCGGCACTTTACCTCGCAGCGGCAGGGGTGGGGACGCTCGGAATCGTGGACGCGGACGTCGTGGACGAATCGAACTTGCAACGGCAGATCATCCACGCGACGAGCCGCGTCGGTATGGCCAAGGTGGAGAGCGCGTCACGCGCAATCGCCGATCTAAACCCCGACGTGAAGGTGGTTGCTCACCGCGAGCGCTTGACGAGCGAGAACGTGGAACGGATCTTCGCCGATTACGAGGTGGTCATCGACGGCACGGACAATTTTCCCACGCGCTACCTCGTCAACGACGCCAGCGTTTGGTTGGGCAAGCCCGTCGTTCACGGCAGCATCTTTCGGTTCGATGGCCAAGTCACGACGTTCATTTCCGACAGTGCCGCGAAGAAGCTTGGCATGCCTGCGGCAGGGCCTTGCTATCGGTGCCTTTATCCCGAACCGCCTCCGCCGCACCTCGCTCCGAGCTGCCAAGAAGCAGGCGTGCTGGGCATTCTTTGCGGGATCGTCGGCACGCTGCAGGCGACGGAGGGCATCAAGATCCTGCTCGGGAGGGGAACGACGCTGGCAGGACGTCTGCTGACCTATGACAGCTTGAAGATGAAATTCCGCGAGCTGAGGTTGCGGCGCGCTCCGGATTGCCCGGTGTGCGGGCCGTCGCCGTCGATAACCGGGTATATCGACTACGAGAATTTCTGCGCCGCCGGCTGACGGCACCGTTTGGCCCGAGCGCGCGGTCAGATCGAATGTGGGCCGCCGCTGGTCGGCTCACCAGGCGAGGTCGTGCTGACCTGCGCGTCCGGCGAGGGAAGGGCCGGTAGCTTCGACGGCTCGACGGCGGGCCATCGCGTGACGTAGCGCGGCGGCTGCCCCGGCCGGCTGACGTCGATCCACGAGACGTGACCCGCCCCGGGCTCGCGGACGTCCACGTGGACGAAGCCGCTGTTCGGGTAGTAGCCGCAACCAGTGTCCTGCAACGTCTTGCAAAAAGCGACGAGGGCTTCGTTGGTCACGCCGGTGACGCGAAAGTCCAGGGCGCGACCTGCGGAGTGGTAGCTGCCGTTGCCGCGACGCCGGTAGCCCGAGACGAGCACGACCTGCGGTGTTTGACCCGGAGCCTGAAAGTGTTCGACCATCTGTGCCAGGCGCTCCACGATCCGTGGATCGAATCGATGGATCCCCGGAGCCAGGTCGGTTCCCGCTGCATTGGCGAGAATTTCGAGCGGCTGCTTCGGCTTCGAAGCGGTCGAGGGGCGGGCGAGAACCGAAAGCTGGTCGACCCCCAGTGGAGTCGCCGATCCGTCGCACTTGGTCAGCGAAAAGATGGCCGATTCGCGGCCAGCGACCATTTCGATGGGCTGACTGAAACACCCGCGAGAGGGCGCGCTCCCTCCGGAGCGCAGCGACGACGCGCCGTGACCGCTGGCCTCCTGAGGGGCGGCCGCACGGCGCCCTGCGTCCGCTCGGCTTTCGAGCTTGTGCACCCGCGCCGTCACGCCCGACTTGCCATGCACTGGATGAGCGGCCGCAACCGCCGGCAGGAGTGCAGCGGCGAGGAAAGCTAGCGGGCGCGACACGAGACCGGCGAGAGCGACCATTGAAAACCTCCGTGTCGCACACTGGAGCACAAGCCTGCGGTGGGCCAAGAAAACACTATGGCTTGACCGACGCGCGTGCGACTGAGAACCCTTGCGACCCCAATGAATGCCCAGGAATTCGAGGCAGGGCTTCGCCAGCTGATTTCCGCTGCTGGCCAGTCGCGCAGCAACGCCGGCTGTCTCGCCTGCGATGGTTGCGAGCGCTGCAACCAGTGCACTTTCTGCGTCGCAGGCAAAGCGCTCACTCGCTGCCATTACTGCGTGGAATGCTCCGACTGCGCCGACAGTGCGCACTGCGTCCGCTGCGATGGATGCCTCGCTTGCCAGCACTGCGTCGATTCAGAGCGCTGCCTCTCGTCCGCGTACCTCTTTCGATGCATAGGCTGCAACGGCTGCACGTACTGCTTCGGCTGCGTCGGTCTCTCGAGAAGCGATTTTCATATCCTGAACCAGCCGTATGATCGCAGCACCTACTTCGCTACGACTTCTCGGCTGCTCCGCGAGCTGCGCGTGGCGCTTCGATGAGAGCGGTCGTGCAGCGGGTCCTTCGCGCGTCCGTCGAAATCGACGGTGTCGAGGTCGGCGCCATCGCCCGCGGACTCCTTGCCTATCTCGGGTTCGGACGGGACGACACCAGCGAAGACTGCGCGTGGGTGCTGGCGAAGATCGTGGGGCTGCGGGTCTTCGAAGACGACGCAGGAAAGATGGCCCGAGACGTCGCGTCGGTCGGTGGCGCGTTGCTGCTGGTAAGCCAGTTTACACTGTATGGCGACGTTCGCCGTGGCCGTCGGCCGAGCTTCGATGGCGCGATGGCTCCCGCCGATGCCGAGCAGGCCTACGAAGCGTTCGTTCGAGCAGCACGCTCGACGCGCATCCCCGTTGCTACAGGACGTTTTCGGGCGCACATGCGCGTGCACTCCGCGAACGACGGGCCGGTCACACTCTGCATCGACTCGGCTGCGCGATCGGCGTGAATGTAGCCGCGCTACGACCGCGGCGCGATAATGAGCGCGTGCCGGAAGAGGCAGTACGAGACCCCGTCCTCGAAGCGCTCTGGCTGCGAGTGCTCGCGGAGTGGCACGACGACGCGCCGCACGCGGCGCTGCTGGATCATGCCATGCGGTCGCAACAACTACCAGACGCCGCGGGCCGCTACCGCCTTCTCCTGGATGATCCCGCGAGGAGCGCGGAAGCGAAAAAGAGGCTCGATGGGATCATCGTCGCCGCCACGCAGATGTTGCTCTCGATGAAGACGCCCCCGCCCGGCAAGGTGCCGCTCCCGATCACACTGAGCGGGCTCTCCGTTTCGATGCTGTTGCTGGCCTGGCTGGCGTGGGCCGTCTGGGGGCGACACTGACGCTTCGGGCGGAACGCGCGCCGTTCGTGACGAGCCGCCACGCGAGCCTGATGGCCCCTCGCATGCCACGCGCGTCCGCGGCCCAGGTCCCGGCGCGATCGTAAGCCGTCCCGTGGTCGACGCTCGTGCGCACGATGGGCAGACCCAGCGAGACATTCACGGCCGCCCCGAACCCGGTCACCTTCATCGGGATGGTGGCCTGATCGTGGTACATCGCCACGACCCCGTCCCAACGGCCTTCGAGCGCGAGACGAAACGCCGTTTCCGCCGGTACGGGCCCCTCGACGCTTGCCTCGATGTGCGCGCTTCGCAGGCGGCGTCGCGCCAACGCGATGCCGGGGACGATTTGTCGGCTTTCTTCGCTGCCGAGGAGCCCTCCCTCACCCGCGTGCGGATTGAGCGATGCGACGCTGATACGCGCCTCTCGGGGCGACAGTTCGCAAAGCAGCCACGCCAACCAGTAGGTCGCCCTTGCCACCACGACTGGTGTGAGCGCGCGCGGCACGCGGGCCAGCTGCACGTGAGTAGTTGCCAGCGAGGTCACGAGGCGCCGGGACCAGAAGGCCATGACCACTTCGGGCGCCCGCAACCGTCGCTGTAAGTGCTCGGTATGACCGAGGAAGTGGTCCGCGCGGGGAGCCCCGGAGGCGGCGATGGTCTCTTTGCTGACCGGCGCGGTGACGAGCGCGTCGGCGTCGCCACGGGCGACCAAATCGCAGGCCTCGTCGATCCACGCGAGCTGTGCCGCACCTGCGACCGCGGTTGGCGTGCCCGGCTTCCGATCGCGCAACGCTAGGTCGGGCGTGGGCTGCCAGACGGCGAGGTGGTCCATTGGCAAGCGCCAGCCGTCGCCTGGTTGGGCAACGCGGACCAGCCGGCGCGCATCGATGCCGCGGCCAGCGCCCGCAGCTCTGATTGTCGCCGCATCCCCGACGAGCAGCACGCGCGCACGACGCTCCCCAGCCGCGGCGACCACGCTGACCTCTGGACCGATCCCGCACGGACAGCCGACGCTTACCGCAATGCGGGCGGTCATCGGCCCTTCGCGGCCTCGCTGGGCGCTCTGACTTTGTACCCCGCGCCGCGAAGGGTCTCGAGGGGCAACGCGTCGCCCAGCTTGGCGCGGAGGCGCCGCACGTGAATATCGACCGTGCGCGCGCCGCCCTCGTAACGGCTACCCCAAACTCGCGCAAGCAAGGCCTCTCGCGAGAACACTCGCCCTCGGTTGGCCGCAAGAAAGGCCAGGAGCGAGAACTCCTTGGCCGTGAGCGTGACTCGTCTTCCGTCAACGCTCACTTCATGAGCGGCCCGGTCGACTACGAGCGCGCCGATTTTCAATCGCTCTTCGGTCGCGAACTCGCTCCGACGCCACTCGAGCGCCCGTATGCGGGCGTAGAGCTCGGAAGGCGGGCACGGCACGATGATGAAGTCATTGAAGCCGCTCGATGGATCGAAAGCCGTGATTTGACGGGGAGGCAACGTGACGATGGTCGGGGTCTCCGCCAGCTCACTCACCTTTCGCGCGGCGCGCAACGCAGCGGCCGCGAGATCCGGCCGTTCTCCCGCTTCGAAGACCATCGCGCGGACACCGCCGCTCGTCCGCGCCTGCTCGACCGTGTCTGCGAAATCGTCCCAGAGGTCCAGCAGTCGCACCTCCGACCCGAGCTGCCGGAGCATCGAAGCAGCACCGTCGGGGTTATCGAGCTGCGGGCGATGGCCGACGACCAGGACGAATGAACCAGGCTTTGCGACCGCCACAGAACCCGTCCCATATCGTGCGCGGAGCCGCGAGTCGAGCGGCGTTTTTGGGTTTGGCGTTCGTTCGCTCTAGCCGACCCTCGTACCCCCGACCGTGATGCCCTCGATTTTTATGGTCGGGCAGCCGACGCCAACGGGGACGCTCTGACCGTCTTTGCCACACGTCCAGACACCGTCCGAGACTTGCACATCGTCGCCCAGCATCGTCACGCGACGCAGCACTTCCGGGCCGTTTCCGATGAGATTTACACCCTTCAGCGGAGCGGTCACCTTGCCGTCCTCGACGAGGTAGCTTTCCGTCAGCGAGAACACGAAATCGCCGTTCGCGATATCGACCTGCCCTCCGCCAAACTTCTTCGCATAGACACCCCGTTTGACCGTCTTCAGTATCTCCGCCGAATCGTGCGGCCCCGCCAACAAGACGGTGTTCGTCATGCGCGGCATCGGCGCGCACCCAAAGCTCTCGCGACGGCCGTTGCCGCTTGGACGGAGCCCAAAATGGCGAGCGCTCAGGCGATCGTGCATGTACCCGACCAGCTTGCCATTTTCGATAAGCGTCGTGCTCCGCGGCTCATTGCCCTCATCGTCGACGTTGATGGTCCCTCGGCTCTGGAGCAGTGTGGCGTCATCGATCACCGTGCAAAGATTACTCGCGACGCTCTCGCCGATTTTCCCCGAGTAGTTGCTAGTGCCCTTGCGGTTGAAATCGGCTTCCAGCCCGTGCCCGACCGCTTCGTGCAACAAAATGCCGCTGTCGCCAGGGGCAAGGACGACATCCATCCGTCCGGCGGGGGCTTCCTGCGCGTCCAGCATGGTCAACGCTTGCCGCGCCGCTTCGCGCGCGTGCGCCTCGGGGCTTCGACCCTCGAAGTAGCCCATGCTCGTCCGGCCGCCGCCCCCGCTGGATCCTTCTTGCCTCTTGCCGTTCCTTTCGACGATGACTCGGATGCCGAAGCGCAGCAGCGGCTGTGTGTCGGAGGCCATGGCTCCGTCGCTGTTGACGATCAAGATTTCGCGGATTTCCTCGGCCAAGCTGGCCTCGACCTTGACGACGTGAGGGTCGTGCGCGTGCGCCGCGGCGGCCGCGCGCTCCAGGAGGCGACGCTTCTCGATCCCGGCGACATCCAGCGTCACTTGGTCGAGGTCATATCGCCGGGGCAACTCGAGTGCCCGCGCGAGAACGGGTGTCGTCGAGCCCCCGCCACTGGCGATCTGTGCCGCGGTTTCGGCGGCTCGCTTCATGGCGTCCCAATCGAGGCGCTCGACGTAGGCATAGCCCGTCGCATCGCGCTTCTGCACACGGACGCCAAGGCCCATAGATACCCCGCGCGAGACGCTCTTCAGGATGCCGTCATCGAAGACGAACCCGCCCGCCGCACGGTACTCGAAGAAAAGGTCCGCGTAGTCGCCTCCTCGCGCGAGCGCGATCGACAGCAGCCGCTCCGCGAGAAGGGCGTCGACGGCGGAGGCTCCTCCGGACGCGAACGGAGCGCGGTAGAGCTGCGATTGGGTGCGAGGGGCGGAACCGCGTGACGAGCTCGATGGATTGGACGGAGTTTGCAACATGCGTACGCCGCTCAAAGTACGTACTGCCTCGCAGCTCGTCGAGGGCACCATGATTTGGCCTCACACCTGGCGGGATGTCATCCCGAGGAATCGGAGCAAAAGGTGACCACGTGGACCACGTGGACCGCGTAGGACCGCGTACGACGGCGGGGAGCGCGCGCGACGTCGAACCTGACCGGGCAGCGCGCGGGACGAGCGCGGTTCAAGGCAGAGTCGGGTTTGCACCCCCCCGATGCCGGTCCCGAACGCGGGCGGACCACCTCAATTGTGCAGCACCCGTGAAACCGAGGTAACCTTGGGTTGCTCTGCTGACGCTTCCCACACGCCGGTTCGTTTTCGCTATCGTGGCTGCACGCTCGCTCGTTCGGGCTTGGGTCGTCCGTCCACTGCAGCGGCTGACCAGCACGCCCTATGAGGGCGCATCGCTTTGGATTCGCTTTGCTTTAGACCCGAGCCCCAGGAGCATGCCGAGTCGTGGCGATTGACCGCGAGAAGATTCTCGTCGCCGCCCAGAAGTACGTCGAGAAAAAAAAGTACGACAAGGCGGTCGCGGAGTATCAAAAGGTCATCCAGGAGGATCCGAACGACGCGCGGACCCTGCTGAAGGTTGGTGATCTCCAATCGAAGATGGAGGCGTACGCCGACTCCGTCGCCACGTACGAGCGCGTGGGCCGGTTCTATGCGAGCCAAGGGTTCTCGCTCAAAGCCATCGCGGTCTACAAGCAGATCCGCGAGATCATCTCGAAGCACCTGCCGCAGCTGGAGGATCGATACGCCCACGTAACGCCGAAGCTGGCCGATCTTTACCAGCAGCTCGGGCTGACGAGCGACGCCCTCGCTGCTCTCGACGAGGTAGCCACGCGCTTGCAGCGGCAGGGTCGAGACCACGACGCGATAGACGTGTTCCGGAAGATCGTCGAGCTGGACCCTACGAACCCGTTGCCTCACCTCCGACTCGCCGAAGCCCTGTCACATGCCAAAGACAGCGACGGCGCGGTCGCCGAGTTTGCGCTCGCCGCAGGGCAGCTCGCGAAACTTGGCCGCAGGGACGATTCGCTCAAGGTGATCGAGCGGCTGCTCCATCACAAGCCGGAGTCGACACACGCGCGCATCGCGGCCGAGCTTTACCTCGCGCGCAGCGGGCCCAATGACGGCCTGCAAGCGCTCGCGAAGCTGCAAATCTGCTTTCAAGCAAACCCGCGCGATCTCGACACTCTCGGCTTGCTCGCCCGCGCGTTCAATCACATTGGCCAGGCAGCCAAGGCAATCGAGGTTCAAAAGGAAATGGCGCGCATTGCGCGCGACACGGGCAGGACGGAGCTCTTCAAGGAGATCATCGAGCACCTCTCGAAGCTCGTCCCAAACGACGAAACCGTGCGCCAGCTCGCCGCGAGCTCGAAGCCTCCCGGCCCCCCCTCCGTATCGGAAGCGCCTGGCCACGATCACTCGGCGCACCAAGACGAAGGTTTCGAGGACGCGTACGAAGACGTGGTCGATGGCGAGATAGAAGAGGCCGATCCACCGCTCGAGCTGTCCCGACGAATACCAGCCGCCGCAGACGACGGAGACGCCGTCGTCATCGAGAGCAGCGTCGACACGGAAGAGGCGCCGCACGCCGGCGACGAGCAGGTGGCGCGGATAATGAACGATGCGGCGTCGTGCCGGCGTGCACGGTTGCACGCTCAGGCTGCCGAGGTACTCCGCGGCGGTCTTCGAGTCGTGCCCCGCTCGATCGAGCTGCATGAAATGTTGCGCGACGTGCTCATCGAGGCCAATCGAGAGCGCGAAGCGGCGGACTGCATGATCACGTTGGCCGAGCTCCATACGGCGGACGGCAACGTCGATCACGCGACGCGTACGCTTCAGGAAGTGCTCGCCATCGAACCGGGCGACGTGCGCGCCCTGCAAATGCTCCACGCACTGGGATACGAGGTCGTGGATGAGGCCCGCACCTCGGAGGGCGTGCTCGAGCCGGTCGGGGAACGGGCGCCAGAGCCGCCTGACTATGCCCATTACGATCCCGAGGGACCCCTTCCCTCGTACGCCCTCGAGGATCCCCCCGCGCTAGACGCGATCGGCGGGCTCGCATTCTCGCAGCCGCATGGCCAGGCGCCCGTGCCGATGCAGCCCCAAACGGGCTGGCGAGGGAGCATTGGAGAAATCGACGACCCGTTTCAGGACGGGCCGCTGCCGAGCTTTCCGCTGCCCGATAGCGAAACCGCCCTCGGCACCCCCGCGGCGCACGCCAGACGGCCGCGCTCGGTCGCTCCGGCGGGTGTGCCGGAACTGGAAGCGGCGTTGGAGGAGGCGGAGTTCTTCGCGTCTCGGGGGCTCTACGACGACGCGCGCGCCATCCTCGACGAGCAGATGGCGAGGCTGCCCAACCACCCGCTCGTATTGGAACGCCTGCAGGAGCTCGAGGAGCAGGAGCTGGCACTGCACGGGCAGTCGGGGGCGCGACCCTCGCCTGCGGCGGAGATCCTCGAGGACCGCGCCTTCGACATCGCCGAATCGCTGGGGTCGATCGACGGAGCAGATCGCAGTATGGGCGTAGGCGCCGAGCCCAGCATGTCTACGGCGGTCCAACAGGTCGACGTGGAGGAGGTGTTCGCGAAGTTTAAAGAGGGAGTCGCGAAGCAGATCGGAGTGGACGATGCGCAGAGCCACTACGACCTCGGGGTTGCTTACAAGGAGATGGCCTTGCTCGACGACGCCATGCGCGAGTTCGAGACCGCCGCCCGCGACGCACGGCGCGCATGCGTGTGTCACTCGATGATCGGCAACATCCAGATGGAGCGCGGGAACGTCGACGAGGCCATTGAGGCGTTCCTTCGCGCGCTCCAAGCCCCCGATCGCACGAAGGACCAGGACGCATCGCTGAGCTACGAGCTCGGCTCCGCCTTCGAAGCGAAGCGGCTGACCAAGCAGGCCCTCGAGTACTTCCAGCGAGCGGCGCGCCTCGTCCCGGCGTTTCGCGACATCCAGGAACGAATCCGGCGGCTTCAGCGTGCCGAACCCAAAGCGCCGGTGCGAGCGGTCGCGGTCGGGTCCGACGATGAGTTCGATCGCGCGTTCAACGACATTTTGAGCGGCGGCAAGCTGCCCTAGCCGGCTTTGGTTGGGCCCGGGCGGCTCCTCATCATGTTGGGCACGTGGTCGTCTTGTCGGGTGAGCCACTCGACCAAGCGCCGAACGTAGGGGTCGGCTTCGCCGGAAAGACCTACGAGAACGGAAGCGCGCGGCGACTTCGACATCCATAGCTTTCTCACCGCCCGTCGCAAGGCGTCCAAGTGTTCCTTCGCCACCCCTCTCCGCTGAAGGCCGACCACGTTCAGGCCGCGGACGCGTGCGCGGTCGCCCTGCACGACGACGAATGGGGGCACGCTTCGCTCGCATGCGGAGCTGGCCGCAACGAACGCGCTCTCCCCCACCCGCACGAATTGCGCTACGCCGCTCTGGCCGCCGAACGTGACCCAATCTTCGATCGCGGCGTGGCCGGCGAGCTGCGCCCCATTGGCCAGAACGCAATGGGAGCCGATCACGACGTCGTGCGCAACGTGAGAGCCCACCATGAACAGATTGCCGTGGCCGATGGAGGTGTTTCGCCCTTCCGTCCCGCCATGGACGGTGACGTGCTCGCGAAAGACGTTTCCGTCACCGACTTCGAGACGCGCAGGGGTGCCGCAGGAATGCCTCGTCGCCTGCGGCTCTCCGCCTATCACGGCGAAGGGGTGGATGACGGAGCGCGCGCCGATGACCGTGGGACCGCGGACGAGGGCATGGGCATGCAGAACGCAGCCCGACGCGAGGACGGCGTGGCCCTCGATCACCGCGTAAGGCCCGACGACGACGTCGTCGGCAAGCTCCGCGCGCGCGTCGATGATCGCGCTCCGATGGATTCGAGGCATGGCTACATGGTCCGAGCAACGACGCTGGCGAGGAGCTCCGCGCTGGCGCAAAGCGTGCCTTCCACCGATGCCTCTCCATGGAACTTCCAGACGTTCGTGCGGTGATGGACGACGCTGACCTGCAGATCGAGACGATCGCCTGGAATCACCGGACGCCGAAACTTGGCCTTGTCGATGCCGAGGAAATACATGAGCGAATTGGACGCATCGAAGGGTTCCGTCGCGTACGCCAGAATGCCGCCGATTTGCGCGAGGGCCTCCACGATGAGGACACCGGGCATGATGGGACGCGCTGGAAAGTGTCCCTGAAACCAGGGCTCTCCCATGGTCACGCATTTGTGGCCGAGGATGCGCTTGCCGGCGACGACCTCCGTCACTCGATCGACCAAAACGAACGGCCACCGATGGGGCAAAATCGTGAGGATGCGGTCGATCTCGATCGTGGCGGTGCTTGTTTTCACGGCTTACCCATCGGCCTGAGACCGCGATGAAGCGTCGCGAGCGCCCTGAGCCAACGAACGCGACTGACCGCCGGATATCCTGCCACGATGGCTCCTGCCGGTACATCGCCGATGACGCCGCTCTTCGCAGCGATACGCGAGCGATCGCCGATCGTGACGTGGTCCGCGACTCCGACTTGGCCCCCGATGAGGACCTCCCGGCCGATGGTCACCGAGCCCGCGAAGCCGCATTGCGCGGCGATCAAGGTGCCCTCCCCCACATCGCCGTTGTGGCCGACATGGACGTGAGCGTCGAGCTTCGCGTTCCGGCGGATGCGCGTTGGAGAGAGGGTCCCCGCGTCTATCGTGCAAAGAGGGCCGATGGCGACGTCGTCGTCGATGACCACTCCCGCAAGCTGAGGCACCGCGCGTAGACGGCCGCCAAGGCCGTGAACCCAGCCGAACCCGGGATTCCCTATTACCGCCCCAGGCCCGATGCGTACACGCGCGCCGATGACGACCCTCGGCCCGAGCACCACGTTGGCGGCGATGTGGCAGCCTTCGCCCAGCACTGCGGTATCCGGGGGAACGACTGCCTCGTCGAGAAGCGCAGCCATGGCCCAAGACGCTTGGTCGTGCGTCCACACCTCGCCCGCACCTTCGAGCCACGAGCCGATGAGCGACGCGTCCACCAACAACGCGGCCCCGCGCGCCACCGCGTCGCGTGCAGCGCTACGC
>JALYHV010000135.1 GCA_030776205.1 Myxococcota bacterium
GCCGCGGCCGTCCCGGGGGCGACGCGATCTCCCACGTGGAGGGATCCGGCGGGGGGGCGGCTTCTGCCGTGGGGCTGGGCGGTGACGCCGGAGCGGCCAGCCTCGGCAAGCTTGGTTCTTCGGCTCGGTTTTCTGCGGGCGTCGTCTGGACGCCGCCGAGTCCGGCGGGAGCCGAGGGCACCGCGACCGGGTCGGCTTGCTTCGTTGCGCCTCGACGAGCCACGGCAAAGACGAGGGTCGATGCCAGGCCCAGCGCGCACGCGACGGCGACGAACGCCAAGGCGACCTTGCCGGTCTTCGTCCCTTGCGTGGTCCTCCCCAGCGGCGCGATGGTCTGGGTCTCGTGCGAAGGACTCACGTCCGACGCCGCGCCGTCCGGCGACGAAGCCGGTCCCAACGCATTCGGCGCGAGCCCGGCCATCGCGATGATCCGCGTGATCCGGTCGACCGACGGCCTTGCCCCTTCCGGAGCAAACTCGCGGAGCGCGTGCGCCAGCTCGGCGACGTTGCCGTAGCGCCGTGCGCGGTCCTTCTCCAGGCATCGGCCGAGGGCGGCCTCGAGCCGGGCCGGCGCATCGGGCCGAAGACGCCGCAGCGGCGTAGGCCGCTCGACCGTGATTTTCGTGCAGACCTCGGCAAACGTGTCGCCGACGAAAGGCGGCTGGCCCGAGAGAAGCTCGAAAAGGATGACGCCGAGCGCCCAGATGTCCGCCTGGGCGTTCACGTCCTTCGGCGTTCTCATTTGCTCGGGGGACATGTAAAAAGGCGAGCCCATGATGGTGCTCGTCTTCGTCGTGGCGAGGTCGGGGCCAAGGGCGCCGAGGGCCGTCAGCTTGGAGATCCCGAAGTCGAGGACCTTGATCGAAGGCAACCCGTCGGGGCCGCGCACGACGAAGAGGTTCGCCGGCTTGAGGTCACGGTGGACGATGCCGAGCGCGTGCGCCTCCGCGATGGCCTCGGAGGCCTGCAGGACGAAATCCACGGCTTGCTCCACCGGGAGCGGCCCGCATTGGCGGAGCCACGCGGCGAGATCGCGTCCCTCCAGGAACTCCATGACGATGAACGGGGCGCCCGACTCGAGCGTCCCGACGTCGATGACGCGGGCGACGTGCTCGCTCTTGATCTTGACGACTGCGCGGGCCTCGCGCGCAAAACGGGCGATGGCGTCCGGGTTTCCGAGGGCGGCGGGCAGAAGAAACTTGAGGGCGACGCGGTCGTCGAGCTGGAGGTGATGGGCGGCGACGACCACGCCCATTCCGCCGACCCCGAGCACCCGTTCGACGCGGTACTTGCCCGCGAGCACGTCCCCCGCCCGAACGCCCGCTGCTCCCTCCGCATCGAACTCCATGACGGCCGTCAACTCCGACTCGAGTCTGCCGACCCGGGGTCTCGAGGCGAGTGATCCGCCGTCTCGAATGGGGTCAGCTCACCCTGTTTCACGCACCTCGTCAAGGCTCGGAGCGGCGGAGAATGCGAAGCGTTCCCGCCCGGGTAGTGCGCTTTGCTCGCGGACGGCTGGGGCGCGCCACCTCGCCTTTGTCCGAGCGGCGCCGCTTGGTCATCGCCGAGTCGCCCTCACAATGGTGATGGCGCGCGCGGCGGCTCCCGACGATTGAATCGTTTCGATGGGAGGGGCCAAGTTCCTGAATGAGCCGCACGGGACAGTTCGGTGTCTCACCATCGGGTGGGCCCCCGAGGTTCTCGGCATCCGCCATTTTCGTAGCGATGCCGTGCTCAGCCGCGCTGATCCCCGTCACATCCATTGGATTGTTACCCTGCCCGCTCCCGAATTCGTAGCCGATTCCGCGAGCTGGGTTCCGAGTGTGGGATGCACGAAGCTGCTACCGCCGCCCCCTCCCTGCAAGCAGCCGCCTCCGCCCCCCGCATATCCTCCTCCCCCTCCGCCACCGAGATGCGCCTGAACGCCGGAAGGCTCGCTCGTGCACGATCCGCCGGTGCCGCCCTGGCCACCCGTGCCCCCGGACTTCGGGGGAGCGCCGTCGCCCGCGGGCGGGTCGGTGCCAAACTCGGGAGCAAAAGTACCCCCGAGCCCACCGGTTGATCCGAAAGCGCCACCACCCATTGCCAAGCCGGGCATTCCGACGCCACCAGGCAAGCCGCCTGCTCCCCCGTTGTCGGATCCGTCGCCGAACTGGTCACCGGCGCCGCCTCCTCCTGCGGCGTAGACAAGGTCTTCTCCGGTGGGTCCGAGAACGCGGCTGGTTCCGCCCCGCCGCCCTCTTGCGCGCTTGCACCGCAGCCGGCCCGACCGCCGTTCGGCCAGCCGCCGGCGCCCGAAGACTGACAGTTCGAGGCGCCCACGCCTGCCACGTCGAGTTCCAACCTGTCACCAACCCCGTTCCCGCGGTTTGCGTCACCGTGAACCCTGCGGACGTCGCGCTGCAACCATTCGCGTCCGTAATCCTGACAGTGAACGTGTTCCCGGCGCTCACCGTGATCGAACGCTGGGTGCTCCCGTTCGACCAAGCATAGGCGACCGCGCTCCGCGCGTTGGCGGTCAGTGTCACGCTTCCGCGGCTGCAGAATGACGACGGGCCCGTGATGGTCGGTGGCATAACCGATGCCCATTTCCCGTCTGCTCCGCACGCCTGCACGCCGTTGCTCGGATTGCTCGAGCACTGGTTCGCGCCGGTCGTGCACACCGTCGTGCACGAGCCGCAGTGGGTGGCGCTCGTCGTCGTGTCGACGCACGCGTTCCCGCAGAGCGTCGGCACCGTGCGGTCGTTGCCGCACGTGCCGCAGTGGTGCGTGTCGTTCGGCACGCAACCGCCGTCGCACAGCAGGTCCGTCGCGGGACACCCGTCGGCTTCCACGGGCTTGCCGCCCTCCCCTGCCGCGGGCATCGCGGAGTCCTGACCCGCTTCGCCGCCGGCCGAGCCCACAGCGGCCTCCGCCCCGCTCGCCAGCGTCGAATCGAGCGCCGCGTCCGGGGGGCGCG
>JALYHV010000136.1 GCA_030776205.1 Myxococcota bacterium
CGAACAAGTGATCCTGAATCTCGTCGTCAACGCGCGGGATGCAATGCCGACCGGCGGCAAGCTCATGATCGAGACCGCCAACGTCGATTTGGACGACGACTACGCGCGCGGTCATCTGCCCGCCAAAGCCGGGCTGTACGTCATGCTCGCGGTGACCGATTCTGGCTGCGGGATGGACAGGGCTACCCAGAGCCGCATCTTTGAGCCATTCTTTACAACCAAAGAAAAGGGGAAGGGGACCGGCCTCGGACTCTCCACAGTATTCGGGATCGTCCAGCAGAGCGGCGGCGCGATTTGGGTCTACAGCGAACCTGGGAAGGGTACGACATTCAAAGTATACCTACCGCGTGTATCCGCCGAATTGGACAGCGTGCGGACCGCCGTTGCCCCCGCAACGCTCCGCGGCACGGAGACCATCCTCCTCGTCGAAGACGAGGAGCAAGTTCGCACGATTGTGTTGAACGCTCTCCGGAGACTTGGCTACCACGTGATTTCCGCACAGAACGGCGGAGAAGCATTGCTGGTTTGTGAAAAGTACGCGGCAAAGATCGATCTCTTGGTCACCGACGTAGTGATGCCCCAGATGAGCGGACCGGATTTGGCGACGCGCCTTGCCTCGACCCGGCCCGACATGAAGGTGCTGTGCATATCGGGATACACCGACGACAGCATCGTTCGCCACGGCGTTCTCGAATCGAGTATGGCCTTCCTTCAAAAACCGGTCACGCCGACGACTCTGGGAACGAAGGTCCGTGAGGTACTTGATCGGGCTTCTCCCAAACTGTCTTCCTGAACTTCGGCGTCAGTGGATCCTCGGCGAGGCGCATCCCTGCGACGCACGCGATGGGGCCAGCTCACGCGCGACGCCTAGCGCGCTTGCGCCTGCACGCGGAGGCCGGGCAGCTCGACGCCGCGAGGCGGTTGTTCGCCTGTTCCGCTGCCCTTTCGCGCATGCGACGATGGTGCGGAGGAGGCCCGAACACCATGATTCTCGTCACAGGCGCAACCGGGACAGTGGGACGTGAAGTGGTCGCGCAGCTCGTCACTGCCGGAAAGAAAGTGCGCGCCCTCACCCGCGATCCCGGCAAGGCGTCTTTCGATGCGCGCGTCGAAGTCGTGGCCGGCGATCTGGGCAAGCCAGAGACCTTGCGGAAAGCGCTCGAGGGAGCGGAGCGGGTCTTCTCGCTCTCCACGGGTCCGCAGCTGGGGGTGCAGGAGCGGAACCTCGCGGCCGAGTCGAGCCAAGCCGGCGTGAAGCACATCGTGAAGCTCTCGGTACTGGGTGTCGGCTCCGGCAGCACCAACCCGATCACGGGATGGCACGAGGTGGCGGAGAAATCGATTCGGGACTCGGGCATTGCATGGACCTTCGTGCGCCCCGGCATGTTCATGTCCAATGCCCTAAACTGGGCGCCCGCCGTAAAGGCTTACGGCAAGATCTTCCAGCCCTACGCCGACGGCAGGATCGTGCCCATCCATCCGCGTGACGTCGCGGCCGTTGCGGTCAAAGCGCTGACGACGCCGGGGCACGAGGGGCAGTCCTACCCGCTGACCGGGCCAGACGCCCTGAACATGGTCGAGGTGGCGCAGATCCTCTCCGAGGCTGTCGGCAAACCTATCGCGTACGTCCCGGTCACCGAGGAGGCGGCGCGGGACGGCATGAGCAAGGCGGGCGTCCCTGCGTTGCTCGTCGAGGGGTTGATGCAACTCGCCGCTTTCGTCCGCAGTGGAGGGGGGCAGGTGCTTCCGACCCTGGAACGCTTGCTCGGGCGAAGAGGGCTCACGTGGCGCGAGTGGGCACGCGAGAACGCCTCCGCGTTTCGATAGTCTCGGGGCTGCTACGCGAAGCGTAGGTATTCGCCGACCGACTCACCGGGGTGCGAGTCAACCGCGCGGCTTCTCGGCGATGCGCGCCTCGAGCAGCTTGCGCACGAGAGTCGCGGGCAGCGGCTTTTCGGGACCGAAATGAAGAGCGCTCTTGGTCCGGCTGTACCCTTCGATGTCCGCCGCGAGCGCCTTCAACGTCGACCCGCTGAACGGGTAGTACGAGCAGCCCTTCGACGTCGCCTGGAACCCTCCGATGATCCGCCCTCGATAGCGAAACGCCGGCATGCCGTAGCTGATGCACTCCTCCACCTCGGGAACGACGGAGTGGATGGTCTTGCGCACCTCTCGAAGCAAGGAGCGGCTGTTCGGGCTCACGCCCGCCAGGTACTCGTCGATGGCGGAATCGCGGGACATTTGATGCAAAAGGCTTTTCGGGATCGGACGACACCCGCACTGCTTCTGGTGCTCGCGGTGCCATGCGAGCCGCTGCTCCGTCGATGCGCCCTTCGGCAACACGCGCTTTCTGTGCCATTCCGTGTTCATCGTGGACCCGGTCGCTCGTTTGCGGTCGCCGCGCTTCTAGGTTGCTTCGCCATTCGTGACCCCAGCCATTCAACGCGAGCCGCTTCTGCCTAGCACGGGCAGCCGGCAGCCGCGGACCTGCCGTTTGGCCAGCAATGAGCCTGATTCACGCGATAGGGCTCGTCCTTCTCCAGATCGCGCTGAATGGCATCTGCTTTCGTCTGGTTGCGCCCGCGCTTCTCCCTACGAGCGATTTCGAATTTCGTGACGCATCCCCCTCACGACGCCCCCGCGAGAGGTGGCTCGGGCTGCGAAGGCAAGAGCAGGGGAGGTGCCGTGAGGTCGATGATGTGTCCAGAGCGCCTGGCCTTCGTCTCTAGGTAGCCGCGGTTGTGGACGCTCGGGGGGATCACGTGCCCGAGCCGCTCGGCAACCGGGAGGCCGTAGCGACCGAGCTGGGCGACCTTGTCCGGATTGTTGGTCATGAGCCGCACCGATCGCACGCCCAGGGTTCGAAGCATCCCGACCGCGACGCCGTAGTCTCGTTCGTCGTCGCGGAACCCGAGGGCGATGTTTGCGTCGACGGTATCGAGCCCGTCTTCCTGGAGCTTGTAGGCGCGGACCTTGTTGGCCAGACCTATCCCGCGTCCCTCCTGGCGCAGATAGAGGAGGACACCGCAGGGCCTCGTCGCGATCTGACGGAGACCGAGCTCGAGCTGTTTGCGGCAATCGCAGCGAAGCGATCCCATCACGTCGCCCGTGAGACACTCGGAGTGAATCCGCGTGGTGACCGCTTCCACGCCAAAGACCTCACCGTGCACGATCGCGACCTGTTCGCGATCGTCCTTTTCGCTCGTGAACACCTGAATGCGAAAGTTGCCAAACTCGGTGGGCAGAGCGGCACTACTCGCCAGCTCGACCCGTGGATGCTGGGCGACGGTCCTGAGGAGTGGATTACCGGTCGAATGGACGGTGGCCATGAGAGACTCCATCGTGGGCAGATGAGACGTCGGAACGTGCGGCGAAAATTTCGTCGATCGATTTGCGGCGGAAGTCGAAGATCGCGCCGAGCTGCCGTTCGACGAAGACGACGTGCGCAAGCTCACCGAGAAGACCGAGGGACACCTCGTACTCCACGTGGTCGCGGACGATGGTGCCGCCGGCGGCATCGACGAATTCGTGGGTATGTCGCCACAGGCGATAGGGACCTTTGAGCTGAACGTCGACGAAGCGGGTCTCCGGCTGGAACGCCTCGATGAGAGTGCGCCAGTGCAGGCCGACGCCGAAGAGCGAAATCTTGTAATCGATCAGCGCCCCGCGGTGCATTTCGATCGGAAGCGCGGACTCGATCTCGAAACGGAGAGAGCTTGGCGTCAGTCGCTCGAGGTTCGCCGCGTCCGCGAAGAACGCGAACACCTCCGACCTTGGCCGCGCGACGAATTGTTCGCGTTCGAGCACGTGTCTCATGGGTGGACCGCCTGGGAGTGGATTGCCGCTCCGGTCAATGAGGGTTTCACGTCGATCATGTGCTCCTCCCTGCAAGTGTCACGATGGCTTCGTCCATCGCGCTCCACGTCGCGACGATGCGAACCGCGTCGTCGTCGATCCCGAGGCCCGGTCCGCCAGCGCCTCCTACCCAGATGCGCACGCGGCGCGGAAGCTCACGGAGCATCCAGCGAATGTGGCTCCTCGTCGCTTTCGCGTCCGATGCGTCCGTGACCAAGAGGCCCACGGCGTCCGCGGCGTGGCTGCGCGCCGCTTTCACGATTTGCTCTGGGGGCGTCTCCACACCCAGAAAGACGGGAGTCACTTGGCTCACCGCGAGGTAGACCCCCGCCATCGCGAGACCCAGCCCGTGCCGCTCATTTGGCAACGTGCTTAGCAGGACTCGCGGAGCGCCCGGCCGCTCTTCGTACGCGGCCATGAGCACTCGAAGCTGAGCGGACAAGCACTCACTCAGAAGGTGCTCGTGCCTCACCTCGAGCTTCCCCTCCGCCCAGAGATCGCCCACCCGAACGCAGACCGGGTGAGCCACCTCGGCGAGGAATCTCTTGGGTCCGAACAGGACGGCCGCCTGGCGGAGCTCCGCCTGGAGAAGAGCGGCCTCTTCCCGCATAAGCACGCTGACGATCGTGGCCATCGTCGGAGAGGCCGTTGCGGCAGGCGACGGAGCTTCGGCTGCAACGCGCACGAGCTGCGTGAGCTCGTCGAGTGGCTTGCCGACGATCTCTCCCGGCCGGTACCCCTCGTCGAGAGCGCGCTTGATGAGCCTCAGAGCCTCGACGTCGGCTTCCGAGTAGGCGCGGCTTCCGCCGCTCGTTCGCACGGGACGGGGAAAGCCGTAGCGCCGCTCCCACATTCGCAGGGTGTCGAGCTCGATCGACGTGAGGCGGGAGGTGACACGGATCGAATACTTCGCAGCAGTCCGCCCAACGTCGGCCGAGGCGGCATCGACGGGGCGGGACGGGCCACGGGCCGCTTTCGCCGGACGCGTGGGTCGCGAAGGATCCATGCGACGCATCGTGCCGAATGGACAATCGTTAGTCAACTTGAGCCTGCGCGAATTATTCGGCGGCAAACAGCTCCATCCCACATCGCGCCGGCTTGACAAAAGTTGGACAAGACATAAACATGACCCTTCATCAACCTGCCACGGAGGCTCCCATGAAAACGTCGCGCATAATTCCCTGCATTCTCCTTTCCATTGCGGCGTCCGCGTGCGGTGGCGCGTCCACCGCCACGTCCGCGACGAACACGGCAGCGGCAACGAACGCGCAAGGCTCGTCGGACATTGTCGACACCGCGATCGCCGCGGGCTCGTTCAAGACACTTGCCGCCGCGCTGAAGGCGGCCGACCTCGTAGACACGTTGAAGGGTCCCGGACCGTTCACCGTGTTCGCGCCGACCGACAGCGCCTTCGCCAAGCTGCCCCCGGGTACGCTCGATAACCTCCTCAAGCCGGAGAACAAGGCGAAGCTGCAGGGAATCCTCACGTACCACGTCGTTTCAGGGCGCGTTGGCTCCGAGAAGGTCGTCGCCTTGAGCGAGGCAAAGACGGTCCAGGGCGGGGAGGTGAAGATCTCCCACAACGCCGACGGCGTGATGGTCAACGGGGCAAAGGTCGTGAAAGCCGATATCGCTTGTTCGAACGGCGTCATTCACGTCATCGATTCGGTTCTGCTCCCGCAGTGAGCACAAAGGGGACCAGCGGCCATGTTCCAGAAGCGGGACTACTTTCTCCTCACGGGCGCGGCCATTGCGTTCGTCTATTCGGTTGTCCTCTGGTTTGGCGCCTTCGGCGCTCCCAACAAGGAGGCGGGCGTTTTCGTCGGTATTTGGGTGCCCTCGATTCTTTCCCTCGGCTGCTTCGCCAAGTTGTCGGCGCGCGGGAACTCCGATGTCTGACACCCCTACGCTGGTCGTTGGTGCCTTTTCGACGCTCTGGGTGGTGCTCTTCTTCGGCTTCTCCGCCGTTCAAATCCGGAGAAGCCAGGAGCGAGCCTCCGCGCTCTCCAGCGATCGACGGAAGTCTGTAGAACAGTAGAAGCGGGATACGTCCGCAGACTGCCGGGTTCCACGCAGTTGCAAGATGTACCTCGGCAGCGCCCGGTCACCGAGCATGGGCATGGACGCAGCGACACGGGCGGCTCGATCTCGATTCGTTCCGTCGGCAGGTGATCCGGGACGTCGTTGTGAACATGGCCCGCTCGAGGCCGCGCCCCGTCACGTGGCGTTTCCGACGCGGCCTCGTTCTCATGGTCGGCGATTGCCTGGGCTAGCGCCGGCAGCACGACAAGCCTGGCCGCCTCGGCAAACGACGCCGATAGCGGGCCTACTCTCCTGCTCTGCACCCATCATAACCCGGGTCCACGTGTGACGCACGCCTCAGGGAATGTGCGCTCGGCGCAAAACGTCACGTGCAATCCGCGGATAAGATTGCAGCTATCGATTCAGCCGGTACCATCCCGCCCATGCGCCCAGGGTGGGAACGATGTGTGGCCGGGCTATTTGCACGGATCTTTCGGTCGCGGGTCGGTCTCTTGTTGGAGCGACAGTCGAACCGACCTCAACGACGACCGAGCCCAACGGCCTAAAACGCTATTGGCCATCATTCACGAATTTGTCGGAGGTCCCATCATGTCCAAGCACGCAGCCATCTGGATCGATCACAAAGAGGCCCGCATCTTCCATGTCACGCCGGACAAGGCCGACGAAATGACAGTCACGGCTCCGCAACACGTCCACAATAAGCATCCGAAAGGACCGGAAGGCGCCAAGGAGCACCCTGACGACGCCAAGCGATTCTTCCATGAGGTCGCCCGATCACTCGAAGGAACCGAAGAAATTCTCATTGTGGGGCCGTCTACAGCGAAGCTCGATTTCATCAGATACGTGCACAAGCATGACCATGCGCTCGAACCGAAAATCGTGGGCGTCGAGAGCGTGGATCATCCTAGCGATGGACAACTCATCGCTTACGCAAAGAAGTATTTCCATCTGAGAAATCGAATAGTGTGAGCGTCGAGCCGACCTCAACGGCGTCTTCAAGAGCAGGGCTCACCTCCACGGAAGCAGCGCGACGACTTGCTGAATACGGGCCTAACAATCCCGCCCCGAAGACGCAGCGGCCGTACCTCGTGGAACTGCTCTTGCAGTTTGCGAATCCGCTCGTCACCATCTTGCTTCTAGCGAGCATCGTGTCCGCTTGCGTGGGCGAGCTCGTCAACGCGGCAATCATCATTGTCATCGTTTGTTTGAGTGTGGCCGTCAATTTCGTCCAGACGTTCCGCTCTCAGCAGGCAGCCGAGCGCCTTCGCGCAACGGTCGCGCCCATGGCGACCGTTCTTCGCGACGGTGTCTTCTCAGAGGTGCACCGCGCCGATGTTGTGCCCGGCGACGTCGTTCGCCTGGGCGCTGGCGACCTTGTTCCCGCCGACGCAAGGCTGCTCGAGGCGAAGGATCTTCACGTTCAGCAATCGGCGCTCACGGGCGAATCGATGCCGGTCGAAAAGGAGTTCAAGGCGGGCAACGCGTCCGACGCGACGATGGTGCTATTGGGAACCTCGGTCGTGAGTGGTACCGCGACGGCCTTGGTGCTTCTGACCGGCCCCAAGACGGCGTTCGGCGATATCGCAACACGACTTCGTGCGCGACCGCCCGAGACAGAGTTTGACCGAGGAATCAAACAATTTGGTTCCCTCATCATGAAGGCCGTCTTCGGACTCGTGATGTTCATCCTCGTCGTGCGCATCGGTACACATCGGAGCGCCTTCGAGTCGGTGCTTTTCGCCATCGCGCTCGCCGTTGGTCTCACGCCTGAATTCTTGCCGATGATCACCTCGGTGACGCTTGCGCGCGGCGCGGTGACGATGGCCAAGCACAAGGTGATCGTGAAGCACCTGTCAGCAATTCAGAACCTCGGCAGCATCGACATTCTGTGCAGCGACAAGACCGGGACGCTGACACGGGGCATCATGGCGTTCCATTCGTCGTGCGATGCGTTCGGGGGCGCCTCCGAAGCCCCCCTTTTCTTCGCTCGTCTCAACAGCACGTTCGAGACGGGGATCCGGAGTCCGCTCGATACAGCCATTCTCGAGTGCGTCGAAACCGAAGGGTCCGACGCATACACGAAAGTCGATGAGATCCCGTTTGATTTCGAGAGGCGCCGGCTATCGATCGTCGTTGATAAATCGGGCAAACGATGCCTTATTGCCAAAGGGGCGCCGGAGGGGATCCTGGCGTGTGCAACTGCGTATGCGGCCGGTGCCGACGAAAATGTGCCGCTCACCGCCGATGAGCGCGCGAAGTGTCGCCAGTGCTACGAGGCGCTGAGCGCGCGCGGATTTCGTGTGCTCGCGGTGGCGACGCGCATGGTACCTACGATGCCCGCGTACTCCGCGGCCGAAGAGCGCGACCTCGTCCTTATCGGCTTCGTGGCTTTCGCCGATTCACCCCGCGAGGGGGCGAAGCAGGCGCTGTTGTCGCTCACGCGCGACGGTGTGCACGTCAAGATCCTCACCGGAGACAACGAGTTCGTGACTCGCCACGTGTGTGAGGAGGTTGGGCTTGACGCGACGAAGATGGTTCTCGGCACCGACGTCGAAGCGATGAACGACTGGGCGCTTGCGCAGGTGGCCGAACGGACCTCCGTGTTCGCGCGTATGTCGCCCGCCCAGAAGAATAGGGTCATTCTCGCCCTCAAGAACCGCAGCCACGTGGTCGGCTACCTCGGCGACGGGATCAACGATGCACCCTCGCTTCACACGGCGGACGTCGGTATTTCCGTTGCGTCCGCGGTCGACGTCGCTCGTGACGCGGCGGACATCATCCTTCTCGAGCAGGGCCTTCACGTTCTTCATCGCGGGATCCTCGAGGGCCGCAGGGCGTTCGGAAACGTGACGAAGTACCTTCTCATGGGCACGAGCTCGAATTTCGGCAACATGTTCAGCATGGCGGGGGCATCCGTCTTTCTTCCGTTCCTTCCCATGCTCCCGACGCAGGTGCTGCTGAACAACCTGCTCTACGATTTTGCGCAGATCACGATTCCGACCGACAACGTGGACCCGGAGGTGATCCGGACGCCCCAGCGCTGGGATATCCGCACGATCCGCAATTTCATGTTGATCATCGGCCCCATCAGTTCGCTCTACGATTTTCTCACTTTCTTCGTCCTTCTGCACTTCTTCCACGCGGGCGAGGTGCTCTTTCACACGGGCTGGTTTGTCGAGTCGCTCGCGACCCAGACGCTAGTGCTGTTCGTGATCCGCACTCCAAGAAACCCGCTCCGGAGTCGACCGAGCTGGCCGCTCGCGATCACGACGATCGTCATCGTCGTCGTCGGCGTCATCTTGCCCTATTCGCCCCTTGCCGGCGTGCTCGGTTTCGAGCCGCTTCCCGCCGGGTACTTCCTCTTTCTCACCGCCGCCTCGCTCACCTATCTCGTTCTTGTCGAGATCGTGAAGCGGTACCTACTTGGTGGCGCGCGCAAATACCGCCACCGTGTACCGATCGCCTCACCGGAGAATGTCCATGCCCGTGTCTCGCCAAGCACTTGACGGTCTCGATGCCCTCTGGCGCGCCGCAAATTATCTCACGGTCGGCCAGATCTATCTTATGGACAACCCGCTCTTGCGTGAGCCGCTCCGTCCGGGCCACATCAAACCGCGGCTGCTCGGGCACTGGGGGACTTCGCCCGGCCTGAGCCTCATCTACGTTCACCTCAATCGCCTGATCCGGCGGGACGATGCCAATGTCATCTTCCTCGCAGGACCCGGGCACGGCGGGCCGGCGGTGATTGCGAACGTCTATCTCGAGGGGACCTACTCGGAATTTTATCCAACGATCACGGAGGACGTCGCGGGCATGCGTTCTCTCTTTCGACAGTTCTCGACGCCCGGAGGCGTGCCGAGCCACGTGAGCCCGCCGACCCCCGGATCGATCCACGAAGGAGGCGAACTTGGCTACGTGCTGACGCATGCTTTCGGCGCAGCTTTCGACAACCCGGAGCTCATCGCGGTCGCGGTCGTCGGCGACGGCGAAGCGGAGACGGCGCCGCTCGAAGGATCGTGGAAGGGAATAAGCTTTTTGAATCCGGTACGCGATGGCGCCGTGCTCCCCGTGCTGCATCTCAACGGGTACAAGATCGCGGGGCCCACCGTCCTTGGTCGCTCTTCAGAGGAAGACATCCAGCACCTGCTTACCGGACACGGCTACGACCCACGGTTCGTCACGGGCGACAATCCGATGCTTGTTCACGAGGCGTTCGCAGCAGCGCTCGAAGGGTGCTTCGACACAATCCGCCAGATACAACGTGACGCACGCAGGAAGGGGAGCGTGTCCGAGCGCCCACGCTGGCCTGCCATCGTCCTTCGCACGCCGAAGGGGTGGACGGGACCGAAGGAGATCGATGGCGTCCCGATCGAGGGAACGTTCCGCGCGCACCAGGTGCCCGTTGCCGAGGTGCGGACGAATCCCGCGCACCTTGCGATCCTCGAAGCGTGGATGAAGAGCTACCGCCCCGAAGAGCTCTTCGACGATCGCGGGCGTCTCTTGCCCCATCTCGCGGCCCTTGCTCCAAAAGGGGATCGCCGTATGGGCGCGAATCCTCATGCGAACGGCGGACGCATCGCGAAACCTTTGCAGCTCGCAGATGTCAAATCGTATGCGGTCTCCGTAGCGCACCCCGGCACCGAGCATCGAGAGTCCACGCGCCAACTCGGGGAGATGCTTCGCGACATCTACCGCACAAATCCGAACAACTTTCGCTTGTTCTGCCCGGACGAAACCAACTCGAATCGCCTGGGCGCCGTCTTCGACATCGAAAAGCGTTGTCTCGCCCTTCGCACACTTCCGAACGATGACCACGTGTCGGCGGACGGACGCGTCATGGAGGTCTTGAGCGAGCACAATTGCGAAGGTTGGCTCGAAGGATATCTCCTCACCGGCCGGCACGGCCTCTTTGCGACCTATGAAGCCTTCGCGCTGATCGTCGCTTCAATGACCACGCAGCACGCGAAGTGGCTCGAGGCCTGTGAGAAGCTGCCGTGGCGCGCGCCGATTCCGTCGCTGAACATCCTTCTCACGTCCACGTGCTGGCGCAACGATCACAACGGATTTAGCCATCAGGGGCCCGGCTTCATGGACACTATCGTCTCGAAGAAGGGGACCGTGGCCCGTGTGTACCTACCGCCGGACGCCAACTGCCTGCTCTCCGTCGCCGATCACTGTTTGCGCAGCACGAACTACGTCAACCTGGTCATCATCGACAAGCAACCCCAGCTGCAGTGGCTCGACATGGATACGGCGCGCGAGCACTGCGCGAGGGGGGCTTCCATCTGGAAGTGGGCGAGCTCACCGGATTCCGCTGTCGGGAGCGACGGCGAGCCGGACGTGGTGCTCGCATGCGCCGGCGACACTCCGACGCTCGAGACGCTGGCCGCCGCGTCGTGGCTGAGGAAAAACGCGCCCGAAATACGCGTGCGAGTCGTGAACGTGGTCGATTTGATGACGCTCTTCTCGCCGCGCGAGCACCCGCACGGGATGTCCGACGATTGCTTCGTGGAACTCTTCACGAAGGAGACGCACGTCGTGTTCTCCTTTCACGGGTACGCGTCTGCGATTCATCAGCTCCTCCACGCCCGACCGAATGCGTCACGCTTCCACGTCCGGGGGTACAAGGAGGAGGGGACGACGACCACGCCGTTCGACATGGTCGTGCTCAACCAAACGAGCCGTTTCGACATCTGCATGGATGCCATTCGGCGTTCGCGGCGACAGATCACCGACGCACGGGAGCGTACGGAGGAGTGCCTACAGATGCTCGCGCAGCACCGCGCGTACGTCGCCGAGCACTTCGAGGATATGCCGGAGATCCGGGATTGGACGTGGGCAAGCACGTGACGGACCTCGATACGACAGCTGCGACCGTTGTGCTTGCCATCAACAGCGGCTCTTCGTTGTGAAGCGCAGCGGGGCCGCTCGAACAACCGCGCCGCCTCTTGCTGTCCCCTCAGCGCTGCCTCCGCCGCCCGACGAACCTGCTTTCCCCTTTCCTCCACCGACGACCGACAGGGGCGGGGGCACCTTCCTCGGCAAGTTCAGCGTGAAGACGCACCCCTTTCCTGGGAGGTCCCGGACGCGAATGTCGCCGCCGTTGGCCTTGGCCGCCTTGCGGCAGATGGAGAGCCCTAAGCCGACACCGCTACGATCTGAGCCCTGCTGCTCGAAAGGACGGAACAGCTCCTCGACCTTGCTGGACCCAAGGCCACCGCACTCGTCCTCGACATGAAAGAGAACGCGGTCGGCGGTCACCTCGGTCGTCAGGGTCACGGCGCCGGTTTTGCGACTGAACTTGAATGCATTCTGGAGCAGGTTCGAAACGGCCGCGACGAGGATCTGGCGATCTCCCTCTATGGTTACTCCGCGGTCGACGTGCGTCGCAGCGAAGCGAAGGCCGCGCGATTCCGCCTGCATCGACGCACCGATTTCGAGCTCCTCGATGAACTCTGCCACCGAGATGCGCTCAAGACGTTCTATTCCTGCGTCGAGACGGACATCGGCGAGCGACCGATCAATGAGGTCACGCAGGCCGACCATGCTCCGGCCCAAGAGCGCGCCAGTACTGCCACTGATCGCAACCCGACCGCTTTTGATGAACTCAAAGGCGATCATTGCCGCGTTGAGCAAGTTACGTAACTCGTGGGCGAGAACGCCGAGGCGCTCCGTGCCCTGGCTCTTGATGGCACTCTCTCGATGCCGAGCATACTCGGTTACCGCATTGGCGATGGCGTCGTCGAGACAAAGGTTGAGCAACCGGAACTCTTCCGCGGAGATGCGCATGGACTGTTGAACGGCGATCTCCGTGATGACTTGACAAACATCACCGTAGTCGTGGACCACTTGTCCGATGGTGAGGCCCATCCGAAAGAGGTCGCTGCCATGTCGACCGGCGCTCTTCCCGAGCTGATCATGATCGATGGTTTCGGTCGACTTAGCCAGACGCAGCGCATCACCAAGCTGGTCCAAGAACACAGGGATTCCGTTCCTGAGTTCCACGTCAGTCGGTCTCGGGCTCATGCGAGACGCCACACGTGCACGAGCACGAGTGATGATGGCTTCGCGGTTTACGGTGATAAAAGCTTCGAGCACCAGGGCGGACGGTGCGCTTCTTCCCTGGAAAAAGCAATGCGGCCCGTTTCTGATTGCTCCGGTAACGCGCCATGACGGCTTCGGGCGGGGATGCAGCGCTCCCGAGATCGTGGCAGCGACGAATCCGAAAGAGATCTACGAGCGACGGAATGCTCGCTCCGTCGCTCATCGCGCATATCCTCACGAAGAAGTCGCCTTCTGTCTCTCAATGTGCGCTCGGCGCAAAGCGTCACGCGCAACCCGCGGGTGAAATTGCAGCTATCGATTCAGCTGGTACCATCCCGTCCATGCGCCCAGGGTGGGAAGGATGTGTGGTCGGGCTACTTGCATCCGCGGCCGCGAGCGGCTCGTGCGCCGGCCATGACTGCACGGCGATTAACGCTTCGTGCAACCAGACGCGCATCGTTCTCGAATCGCCCGGCAACGTGTGGGCTTCGGGAACGTATACGCTCGCTTTGAACGTCGACGGAGGGGGGGCGCAACAATGCACTTTACAAGTCCCTGACCCGCTTGCGTCTGGCGACGTTTACGGCACGTGTTCAGCGGGCAATGTCACATTGACGCTTTCGCAGCTCTGCCCACAGTCCCCCCCAGTCTGCGAACAAGGCACGTGCGGTGGAACCGCCTCCAATTCGAGCTGCTTGCCTGGCCAATACGCCATGCACCTCGTCGTCTCTGCCGCTTTGTTTGGACAAGATGCTCAACCTCCCGTCGGCACACGGATCACGATGGATCTTTCCGTCGCGGGTAGGTCCCTTGTTGGAGCGACAGTCGAACCGACCTCCGCGACGACCGAGCCCAATGGGTCAGGCTGTGGCACGTGCACTAATGCGTCTGCGACGGTGAGGATTGCAAGCGCGCAGTGACCTCTACAGGCCACGCAACCCGTCCCGATGGCGTCAGTACACGCGCACGTGGCGCTATCGAAGCGGCTCGCCTCCGCTCACGGTTTAGCGCACTTCGGATCATTCACGATTGCGCAAGCCGCGCCCGATTCGCGAGCTCACTCCCAGGCTTGGAAGCAAAAGCTCAAGCCCCATGCAGTCGCCGACGATTTGCTTGGCATTCATGAACTCTCACCATCCCATCGTGCAGGCGTCTCGCCAGGCGGCGAACTCACGGCGCGAGCATGCAGTAGTGCAGGCCCTTCGAGCGGGAGGCCTCCTCCAAGGCGAGATCGCACTCGGAAAGCGGGAACGTCCGCGCGCGGATCGGAGACAGATCGAGGGTGCCGGCCGCCACCATGGCTGCAAGTTCGGCAGGCGCCTCGCGGCCGTACATGAAGCAGCCCCGTACCGCGATCTCGCGGAGCATCAGATCGAGGTACGGAAAGCAGAGATCGGCCCGCACGCTGCCCATGAGCACTGCTGTCCCGCGAAGGCGGAGCGCCGCAATGCAGGCCATCGTTGGGTCAGGCGTCGTCGCAGACCCGAGGAGATCGAGAACCAAGTCGGCGCCACTCCCGCCAGCAGCTTCGCGCACGGCTTCCGCATCGCGTTCACGTTGCCCGCTGAGAGCAACAGAGACGACCCGGCGGCCCAGTCGCTCAAGCTCGGTTAGAACTGCGCGCTCTCGTCCAACGGCAACGACCTTGCTCGCGCCCATCGATAGGGCGACGAGCACCCCTCCTGCCCCGAGGTTACCGGTGGCTCCGCTGACAATGACCGTCTGACCTGGCCTCAGCTCGCCGCGGCGCAAGCCGCCGAATGGGATGACAAGGTAACTGAGACACGCGAGTGCGTCGTCGCTCGTCGTCCCGGTAGGGAGCGGCGTGAGGTTTTCAGCGGGAACGAGAACCTTCTCCGCGAACGTTCCGTTGCGATAGAGCGCCTGTAGCCGCGCTGCCCCCGGTGAAATGCCGGTGAGCCCGAGAAGCGCGCGCTCCCCACCCGAGGCGAGGCCCGGATCCAGAAAAACGTGCTGGCCGACGGCAATTCCGAAGACGTCGTCGGCGACGGCATCGACGACGCCGATGGCGTTCGGCCCGGGGACCGACGGGGTCGGGAGCGTGTAGCCCAATTCACCGGCAACGACTGCGCGCATAAAGCTGAGCACGGGGGCGCGTGTTACGCGCACGCGCACGGCGCCGGCGCGCAAGGCGGGCTCCGGCACATCGACGAGCTGCAACACGGCGCCTGGACGTTCCAGAAAGACCGCCTTCATCGCACCTCCAATTGGGCAACCGTAAGACTCGAAAGTGGCGTAATACGAGACTGAGAGTTGCGCAATGTCATCTTCGAAAAAAAGTCCGACCGCGCCAGCGGCGCCGCGCCTCGCGGGTCGACCTCGGGACGAGGCCGCCGGCCCAGCGATTCTGGCCGCCGCCCGCGAGCTCGTCGCCGCGCACGGCTACGAGGGCGTCACGACCGACGCGATAGCCGAAGCGGCGGGAGTCGGAAAGCAGACCATCTACCGGCGATGGCCAAGCAAGGCGCACCTCGTACTCGACGCCTTCGTGGCCCACGCTCACTCAGCGGTCGACCACGCGTCCCACCAATCGCTCGAGCCGGCCGTTCGCTCATTTCTCGTGCGAACCTTCCGGGCTCTTGAGGTCACCGGAATGGCCATCCGATCTCTCATGGCGCACGCGCAAGGAGACGCTGGCTTCCGGGAAGATTTCCGGACTCGCTTCATCGGGCCTCGCCGTGCTGCGCTCGCCCATGTCATCGTCGAAGCGGCGGTGCGCGACGGCGCGAAAATCACGGCGGCCGACGTGGACGCCGCGGTGATCGCCCTGTTCGGTGCGCTCTGGTATCGGCTGCTGCTCGGTGAGCCGCTTGACGCTGACCTCGCCACCCGTCTCGCACGGCTCCTTTCTGCCGGACTGTTGAGAGCCGCGAACCCGGGCGGTGAACGTGATCGAGTTGCCTGAGTTGCGAATGTTGACGCCAAGGGCGATGGACACTGGCTCGCTGTCCGCGAGACCGCTCGATCCGCGCTCGCGCGTCCTACTGAAATCGAAGCCCCGTCATCGCGGCTCCCGCCGCCGCAGGGGCGGCGGTGTACGTGAAGCCTGGCGACCCCGTCCGCCGGGGCCAGGTTCTTGCGGGCGAACGCCAAGATGTGATCCTCGCGCAGCAGACGCTCGACCGCGGCCGTCGAGCGGGCGCGGCGCAGTTCCAAAGAGGTGGAAAGGCTGGTGTCCGCCGGGGCGTTCCCGCAGAAGCAGCAGGACGACGCCCGGGACGATCTTCGCGAGACCATGCTCCGCGCGCAGGTCACCGACGAGGCGCTGGCTGCGTCCGTTCTCGTCGCGCCGGCCGATGGCACCCTGTACCGCGTCGGCGCTCAGCCGGGCGAACTCGTCGGGCCCGAGTCGAGCGTGGTGCTGCTGGACCAAACGTCGCGGCTCGTCGTCCGCGTCGGACAAGAGGAGCGGAACGACATGCACGAGGGGCAGCGCGCCGAGGTCGTGAGTGACACGGGCAGGTCCGTCGCGCTCGGCACCGTCGCGAGCATCGCGCCCGCTCCCGATGCCGCGGACGGCCTCACCACCGCTCAGCGTGCCCCTCGAGTCGCTCGTCTACCGGGGGGAACGCGCGTGACTGTACGTCGTCGAAGGCCCTGCCAACAATGCCCACGTCGCCAGGCACACGACGAGGGTGCTCCGCCTTGCGCGCGACGGCGCCGTAGTCCAGGGCGGCGTAGGGCCCGGCGCGCGCCTGGTCGCCGAGGGATCAAGGTTGCTCCGGACGTTCTGAAGCTGGAGGTGCGCCGCCTCAAAGCCGAAGTCCGGCACCGCATCAACGATTTCAGTGAGCTCCTCGACCGGGGGCTCTTGTCGGTCGGTGGTGGGTAAGTTCCGGCAGGAAAGTGGGCAGGACCGGGTGACTCCTGGGACGGGTTTGGGTGTCGAAACCAACCCCCACCCATGAGGCCCGGCCATGCCCGAAGAGAG
>JALYHV010000137.1 GCA_030776205.1 Myxococcota bacterium
GGCGCGGGCACCGTGGCCGTGGTCGCCCCACCGGCCGTGCCGCGCAGCGTGTTGCCGGTCACCTCTCGCTCCCCTTCGGGATTCACCACGGCGCCGGTGGTTGGTTTCGCGACCGCAAGGGCCGCCGGCTCCCGCAACGCGCCACCCTTGGCATCGCGCCAAGCTCCGGAGGCAAAATAGAGCGCTCCGTCCTCGCCGCGAACGAGCACCCACGGCGAGAACCGGGCCCCTTCCGGTGGCACCACCCAACGCCCGGGCCGCCATGACCATCGCCGCCCTCGCCAGGCCCACTCGCCGTCCACCCAGACGCTCTGCTTCGAGGGCCGCGCCGGCAGGAATTCCACCCGCGCGGGGGGCGGCGGGTAGCCGACAGGAGTCAAGGCGGACTCCGACTGCCGCGCATAAGGCGGAACCGGCAGACTGCCACCGCACGCGAGCGCGCCGGCCAGGGACGCCCGCATAAGAGAGCGCATCGCCTCGCCCGTCAGCTTGCGCATGCTTTCCGAGTATGGTCGGTGGGGCATGTGGCCCGCCAGTGCAACGCACAAAACGCTTCGTAGGATGATTGATGGCGCCCGCCTCCGCGTGCATTAGCGTGCGAGGCGTGCTGGGGTTCCCTGTCGGCCGCGCCGCGCAACCATCCGGCTCGAGGGCGGCGCCGCTCGCTCGGAGCGCCGTGGGGGTCCTCGTCGTGTTCGGCGTCTCGGCGAGCGCCTGCGCCAAGCTGCCCCCGGGACAACTGGCGACGGACGCGCTCTCGATCCGCGGAGCGCACGCGCTCGACAGTGGCGCCATCGAGGAGAAGCTCGCCACGCAGGAGAGCCCGAAGTTCTTGGGACTCTTCGAGGGAGTCATCTACGACTACGACCTCTTTAATCACGCCACGTTCCAGCGCGACCTGGCTCGCGTGGAGCGATATTACCGCGACCATGGGTACTATTCGGCTCACGCGCGGGCCGGGCGCGTGATCGCCACGAAGCCGGGCCACGTTCGCGTGGAGATCGTGGTCGAAGAAGGAGAGCCGATCGTCCAGCGCGAGCTCGTCGTCGAGGGGCTCCAGTCGGTGAGCCCAGCGATCCGCTCCGCCGTCGAGGCCGCGGCGCGCTCCGCTCTGCCCAAGAATACCCCTTTCACGGAAGAGAAGGCGCTGGCGAGCGAGCAAGAGGCGCGAAAGGCGCTTTCCGACCGCGGCTATGCATACGCCACGGTCAAGCGCGACAGCTACCTCGACATCGTGCATCGCCGCGCTGACACGACGCTCACGGTCACTCCGGGCGAGCCGGCCACCTTCGGCCCAGTGCTCTTCCAGGGTCTCGATCCGGACGCCGCGGGCCCTCGGGTGCAGCAGATTCCCGAGGCGCCGCTGCGTCGGGCGATGGACATCAAAGAAGGCGAACCCTACTCGACCACGCGTATCGAGGCCGCCGCGCAGGCGCTTCGGGATTTCGAGATCTTCTCGTCCGTCAGCATCGTGCCGGATCTCTCTCTCGCGGACACGCACGTCGTGCCGCTGACGGTCCGGGCGGAGCCGAGCAACCTGCGCCAGGTGCGGCTCGGCGGAGGAATCGAGTTCGACACCATCCGCACCGAGCTCCACCTCGTGGCCGGGTGGGAAGACCACAATTTCCTAGGCGGCTTACGCGACCTGTCAGTCGATCTGACGCCCGGGATGGTCTTTTACCCGCTGAACGTTCAGCATCTCGTGAAGCCGACGGACGTCTTGCTCGAGGAGCGCCTCCGCGTGCAGCTGAGACAGCCGAGCTTCCTCGAAGCCGAGACCGAGGCGTTCGTGCGGCCTGAGCTCAACGTCTTTCCGCTCCTCGTCAATCCCAGACCGCCGGAATCCGATCCCGTCGTCGGGTACGGCGAGTTCAAGGGCGCGGCCGGGCTCGATCGCACTTTCCTGAAGCGGCTCTTCGTCAGCCTGAGTTACGTCGCCCAGGTCGAAGATCCCTTCAATTACAAGGGGACCCCCGACCCCGCGCTCCAGACGCTGGTCATCGCCTACCCCGAGCTCATCGCGCACCTCGATTTTCGCGACGACAGCACCCACCCGCACGCCGGCTTTTATCTGGGGAACGACCTGCAGATAGCGGGCGGAGTCTTCGGAGGAAGCGCTCAGGACGTGCGGGTCGTGCCCGAGGTGCGCGCGTACCTGCCGGTGGGCCGCAAGACGACGTTCGCCACGCGCGCCTCGGTGGGATTCCTCTTCGCGAGCAACTACGGAGACGTCGTCCAGAACCATTTGAACGACGCTGTGACAGCCGCAAACCGCTCCGCGCGCGTGCGAGACGTCGAGACGGTGCTCTTCCGGGGGTTCTTCTCGGGAGGTCCGACCTCGAACCGCGGCTATCCCGTTCGTGGCGTCGCCCCCCATGGCGTCGTGCCGTTTCTCAACCCCGGCACCGCAGTGCAGCAGCTCCAGGCTTGCCCCCCACCAAAAGCGCCGGACTACACGCCGCCAAATCCGGAGACGTGCTCGAGCCCGATTGGCGGGTTCACGCTGTGGGAGCTCTCCAACGAGCTCCGGTTCGCCGTGAGGGGTCCGTTGAGCGGCGCGCTGTTTTGCGACATGGGGGACGTGTCACCCCACCAATACCCCGCCGCCAGCGCCTTCCGGCTGGATCACCTGCACCTCTCCTGCGGAGCCGGCCTCCGGTACGATACGCCCGTCGGCCCGATCCGCCTCGACGTGGGCTACCGAATCCCGCCCCTGCAGGTCCTTGGCTTCACCGATGAGCGACAGGCCTACCGCGCGGATCCGACCAACGGCTTCCAGTCTCCGTTCTTTGGCACCATTCCGATGGCGATCGCCATCGGCATCGGGGAGGCTTACTGAGCGCCCGCAGCCATGGTGGAATTTCGCGCGTCCTTCCTGCCTGTCGCCGGTGCGAAGACGGCGCCCGGCGGAGCCGGGCGCGCCGTGGGAGCGTCCGTCGCGTACCTCGTCACGTTCGCGGTCGCGCTCTGCGGCGGCGCGATTTTTCACGCCGACCTACCCGCGGCACGCCGCCTCGTGCTCGCCGGCGTCAACGCGGTGCTGTCGACCCCCTTCAAGGGAACGATCGTGTTGGAGAACGTCGCCGAGCTGCACGTCGGCGGGGCCGGCGGCGTCGACGCGCACCTCCTCGGAGCCGATGGATCGACCATCGCCTTCGTGCGCGGCGCGCGTGCCCGCGTGCACCCCGTTGCACTGCTGAGATCCGTACTCAGCGGCGCGGGCGACGTACAGGTCGGCGTGCTCGGGGTCCAGATCGATTTCGCGGACGTCAGCCTCGATGCGGACGCATCCGGCCAGCTGAAGCTGCAGACGGCGTTCGAGCCGCGGACGCCCCCGGCGGGGGGGCCTGCCAGCGCGGGGCGGTCCGTGGTGGTGGAGCTGCCGAACATCGACGTGCGGCGCTCCTGGGTGCACGGGCAGATGAAGGGCTTTCCTGCCATCGACGCGGAGCTGGACGCGCTCCGCGGATCGGTGCGGGTGGATCGGGCCGGCGCGTTCATCGACGTCACCCATGCTGGCTTGGTCGCGCGGGCCATGCCCCAGGCGGCGAACCCAGTCGGTGCCGCGGAGGTGCACATCGCCATCCCGTCGCGGACCGGACGGCCGTTCGGGCTCGATGCGGCCTTCGATGGGACGATCGCCGGCATCCCCTCGAAGGCGCGCGCTGCGCTCGATGGGGACTTGCTGGACGCCGTGCTGGATGTCCCCGAGGTCTCGGATGACAAGGTCCGCGCCTTTCTGCCGCAGGCCCCGATTCACCGACCGGCGGCAGCGCACGTCGAGGGCCACGGGCCGCTCCACTCTCTGACGGCGACCGCCCGTCTGACCACGGGAAGCGCTGAGGCCACGGCGACCGGTCGGTTGACGCTCGATGGGCGCTTTGGCGCGACGATCGCCGTCGACGTCCGCAACGTGAACCTGCGTGAAATGGTGCTCACGGCGCCAGACTCCAACCTTTCACTTCACGGGGATGTCCGCATTGAGACCACGCCGGCGGGAACGCTCTTCGGGAACCTCGCGGTGGCCGTACCCGGAGGAGAAATTGGAGGCCAGCCCGTCCCGGCTGCCACGATGCAGGGGGACTTCGCTCAGCTGAGCGCCTCTTCCCCTGGGGCGCGCGCGCAAAGCGCGGGCATCGAAATCAAGCTACAGGGGCTCGTCGCCGAGCCGGGGGCTCCGACGAATGTCCACCTGACGCTCAGGACGGACGGAGCCGCGCCCGTGCTTCGCTTCCAAGCCAGCAATACCGTCTCGTGGCTGGACAACGTGAAGCGCGTCGGCGGCCTGGGCCCCGGCCGAGCACGCGCGCAGCTCGCCGGGACCATGACGTTCTCCGCGCCCATCTCATTCGACGCGACGCTCGACGCGGACGTGCAAGCGCTGGAGCATCCGCCCCTCGCGTCGGACGAGGCGCGTGTTACGGCTCATGCTTACGGAACATTCGACGACGCGACAGTGACCGCTTTGATCGACGCCGACGGCCTTCGGGCGGCGAGTTACGGGTTCGGCCACGCCCGGCTGACCGCGGCGGGACCGCTCTCGGCAGAGCGGGTGACCGTGACGCTCGAGGGCGGCGCGGGGCCCAGCGTGCGCGCGGCGGCGACGGTGTCGCTGGCGAGCGCGCTCCGTCTGCAGAACGTCGAGGTCGATCTGTCCCGAGGGTCGCGGGCACTGCGCGCCGTGGTCAAAGAGGTGCGCGTCGAGCCGCACGGCGTGCGGGTCGTTGACGCGCTCGTCACCGGAATCGGCGAGCCGGCGACCGTTTCGTTCGATACGCGTCGCGGCCTATTGATCGTCCACGGGAGATCGAACGGCATCGATCTGGGCGCGCTCGGGTACCTGCTCGGCATCGAAAACACGCTCCGCGACGGCCGCCTGGCTTTCGCGGTGGATTTGGCGGCGCGTCCCGACGGGTCCGACGGCAGCGCGACGGCGGAGCTCGAACGCGGCTCGTTTGGAAGCGTGGACGGACTGAGCGGGCATGTCGAGGCGACGATGGACGGCCGGCAGATCACTGGCGCGATGACGGCCACGATGCGCGGCGTCGCGTGGCTAAACGCAACGGAGGTGGACGTCCACATCGGTGGAAATGGGCCTCTCGAAGCGGGGTCGTGGCGGCGCGCATGGGGCGGGGCGCGCGTAGATGGGCAGATAGACCTTGGGAAGGCAGCCGCGCTGCTCCCGCCCGACACGCTTCCGTTCTCGCGCCTCGACGGCCAGCTGACGCTTCAGGCACACGTGCGTCGCGACGACGAAAAGGACGTGACGCCCGACGTCGCCATCGCGCTCAAGACCTCTGGCCTGCGGGTCACGCCGCAGAGGCGGCCGGACCAGAGCACGGGAGGAACGACGCTCGTCGCAGCGCCGCCGTGGGAAATGACCGGCATCGACGTGCAGATAGACGCGCAGGCCGACGGACAAACGGGGTTTGCCGAGATCGCCGGGCGCATCGTCGACAAAGAAGGACTGCTCCTCTCGCTCGACGCGAAGAGCACATCCATCCCCTACGGACGGCTGTTCGGATCAAGTGACGTCGCTCTCGACATTCTCAAGGACACTCCGTTCTCGGCGCTCGCCATAGCGCCGAGACGTCGGCTCGATCGCGTGCCGAGCATCTTGCATCCGGAGGGCGCGAGCGGAGAGGCCGAGGCGCGCGTCGCCATCGAGGGCACGGCTCGTAAGCCCGTGGTCGACGCGAGCGCGGTCACCTACGCCGCGCGCCTGGCGGCCTCCCCGCTCGCGCGAGGGCTGGATGCGAGCCTCGGAATGAAATACGACGGCGTAAGAGCCACCTTTGGGCTGGATGGCAAGGCGGGGAGGAGCGGCGACATTCACGTCAAAGGCCGGGTCAACGCGAACGTGGAAGACTTCTTCTCGCTGGGGATGCTGGCGCCATGGGACGCGTCGGCAACGGCGATGTTCGACCGATTTCCGCTCGGCGCGATCGCCGCTCTGAACGAGCGCCAGGTGCGCGGACAAATCACCGGCCGGGTGGAGCTCGCGAACTGGCGGAAGGACGCGCGCGCCGTCGCGGATCTCGACGTCACGGACCTCGTCGTGGTGAGCTCGAAGCCCATCTCGGGCAAGGTCCACGTGACACTGGATGGGCAGGCGCTCGATGCGCAAACGCGACTGGAGCAGGGCGGCGCGTTCGTGGTCGCGACCGCGCACGCTGGCACACGCTGGGGAACGAGCCTCGCCCCGTCGGTCGACACCAAGAGCCCGGCTGCGGCGTCGCTTCAGGCGCGGAGTCTGCCCGCGTCCTTTTTCGCGCCATTCGCCACGAGCGTGCTCGACGAGCTCGACGGCGTTATCGACGCCGACGCGCGCATCGCGCTCGCGCCTGACAAGAAACCTGAAATGAGCGGCGCCCTGTCGCTTCGCGACGGTCTCATCGAGGTGACCTCACTCGGGCAGGAATTTCACGCGGTGCAGGGCCGCCTGCGCCTCACGCCGGACGGCGTCCTACGTCTCGAGGACGTGTCTGCGTCGGCCACCACGGGAAGGGCCACCGCGTCGGGAGTGGCGCATCTGGATGGCCTCGCCCTGGTCGACGCCGAGATGGCGGTCACGATCGACCGCAGGGAGGCCATACCGCTCGATTTGCAGGGCTCCGCGCTGGGAACGGTGTACGGCCGGTTCGACCTGAAGGCCGCCACCTCCCCCGACCGGCAGGCGCTCAAGATCGACGTCGCCATGCCATCGTTGCACGTCGCGCTGCCCGAAACGTCGACCCACGCGGTTCAGGATCTCGACCCCGCCGAACCGGAGACCCACGCCGGCGTTTACGTCGCGCCGGGGAAATTCGTGGTGCTCCCGCTCGACGGATTCGACGCCCAGCAGCAGGAGCTCGCATCCACGCCCGCGACGATCGGGAAAAAGCTGACGGTCACAGTTCATCTCGGAGAAGACGTCCAAGTCGATCGGGGCGCGGATCTCCGCGTCGACATGGACGGCGACCTCGTCGCGAACGTGGCGGGTGCGATAGACGTTACGGGGCGCATTCAGCTGAAAGGCGGCAAGCTGGACGTGCAGGGCAAGTCGTTCGAGATCCAGAGCGGCACAGCAACCTTCCTCGGCGATCCATCGAATCCCGAGGTCAACGTGACCGCCGCCTGGACGGCGTCCGACGGCACGCGCGTGTACGCGGAATACATCGGACCCCTGAAGACCGGCAAGGTGGTGCTGCGCTCCGAGCCCATGCGACCCCAGAACGAGATCCTGGCGCTCGTGCTCTTCGGTTCGGCCGACGGATTGGCGCCATCGGCCAGCTCCAGCCAACAGTCATCGAGCACGGCCCAATCGGCCGGCACGACTGTGGGCAGCTTCGCATCGGGCGGGTTGAGCAAGGGCCTCGACAAGCTCACCGGAATGCAGATTACGGCCAAGGTGGATACGAGCCAGGCATACACTCGCCCCGAGGTCGCCGTGCAGATCGCGCGGGACATTTCGCTCCAGATCGCGGTCGTGCTGGGCGCGCCGGGCGGGGTCGATACGACACTTGCGACAATCGATTGGCGCTTTCTGAAAAACTGGTCTCTCGAGACCACGGTCGGCAACCTGGGTACCTCGATTGCGGACGTCGTCTGGCAGCATCGCTATTGAGCTGGCTCCGGGAACGCGTCGCGGGCGAGCAGGAGATACGCCTCGGAGCTGGGACCCTCGGCTCCCGCGGCTATCGCCCCTGATGCGTGCATGGTGTAAGCTTTACGGATGAAGCGCGGGCTTTTTCGTCGCTCGCTTGCGTGGATCGGGCTCGCGGTCGGCACCGCGGCGTGCGCCGCCAGCGGCAAGACATCGTCTGATGGGCCGTCGCTGCTCGGCGGAGGGGAGGATGGCGGCTTCGGCGCCGATGGAACCGTCTTCATCGGGGGAGACGACGGCGCCGGTGGCTCGCTGATTGGGTCCGACGGAGGTGGCGCTGGCGGCGACGCATGCCAGCATCTCGCCGTCCCGTTCTTGCCGAAGATTCCGCTCGTTTATGTCTTGGTGGACCGCTCTGGGAGCATCTTTGCCCAGACTTCGACCGCAGATGGCGGCACCATGAACGAGTGGGACCCCCTCCGGACCGCCACTCTTTCCGTGATTCAGAGCCTTCAGGCGCAGGTGGCGTTCGGGTTCTCCGCCTACACGGGGATCAACCCCAACACGACGCCTGGAATGTGCCCGATCCTCACCCCGCCTCCCAGCGCCTCGAGCATCGCCCTCAACAATTACCAGCCCATCGCCACGGCTTACAACGCGCTGACCCAGCCTATGTTCAAGGCCGAGACACCGGCGCAGAAGAGCCTGGAGGCGGTGGGGCAGGTGCTGACGCAAGCCGGCGCGCAGGCGGCGCTCGGCGCGGGCCAGCCAGGCGGCAAATACATTCTGTTCGTGACGGATGGAGAAACGGACTTCTGCGACGACGGCAATGCCGTCTGTCCCGCTGACGCGGTCATCGCGGAGATACAGAAGCTGTACACGCAGCAAATTCAGACGTTGATTTTGGCTATCAGCTCGAACCTTTCGAACATTTCCGTCCCGGTGCTCCAGGCGTTCGCCAATGCGGGCACTGGCCTTCCCGCGCTCGCGCCTCCTTCGGGCGCCCAAGGCGCGCCGCTCTCCCCGACGGACGTTTACAACCAGTGCAACAGCGTGGTCGGGTGGAAGCAGCTTTTCACAGCGGCCGGGCTCCAGCCGAACCAGGCGCTCGGCACGTACGCCGCACCAGGCGGCGCCCTCGTGAACGCCACCGTGTTCAGCCCCGGAGGAGCGAACGTCTCCGACCTGACTAGCAAGCTCGCGGCCGCACTGAAGACGGTCAAGAGTTGCTCGTTCGATCTGCAAGGCCAGATCAAGGTCGATATCGCGCGGGCGAGCAGCGGTCGTGTGGCGGTTGACGGCGCAGGCGTCCCCTATGACGCGGCGAACGGTTGGACCATGTCGAGCGCGACGCAGCTCGACCTCGTCGGACAGAGCTGTCGGCAGTGGCGCGCGACGGGGATGAACATCACCTTCGACTTTCCCTGCGACGTGATCACGACGCTGCGGTGAGACCCGCTGCTGCGGAGCGGGCTGAGGCGCCGCGGGCGCCTCTCAGTAAGGAAGTCCCGGAGTCGCCAGCGCGATCTGCAGCAGGCCTTTTTGCGTTCCGCTACCCAGCGCGGTGATGTAGAGCGTTTTGTGATCCGCGCCGCCGAACGCCACGTTCGTCGCGCTCTGCACGCCCGCCGTCACTGGAATGCGTCCGATCTCGGAGCCCGACGGGCTCAGCACCACGATGGCGGTCGGCGTGGCCACGTACAGGTTTCCCGCGCAATCGAGCGTCATTCCGTCACCGCTGGAGACTACAGGCATCATGACGGAGGAAGGGCCCACGCTGCCGTCCGCCATCACAGAGTATTTGTGAATGCCGCCCGGCGTGGTGACGAAGAGCGTCTTCTCGTCGAGAGAAAAGGTGACACCGTTCGGCTCCGACAACGTGTCGTCTACGACGGTCACCGCATTCGTGCCCGGTGCGACGCGATAGAGGCGCGTCTTGAGCTGGGGGCGAGTGCTCGGAGCTTGGTAGTCCGGATCCGAAAAGTAGATCGTCCCGTCGCTTCGGAGCGCGAGGTCGTTCGGCGAGTTGAAGCGAGCCCCCATGAAGCTCGATGCAACCGGAGTCGCCGTGCCGGCCGACAAGTCGATCCGCGACACCGAGCCGTCCTTGTGCACAGCACCGTAAAGGTTTCCGCTCCTGTCGACCGCGAGCCCATTGGTCCCGGAGTTGGCGACGGCCACGCTGACCATCCCCGCTGGGGTCACCTTGAGTATTCGGGAGGCGGGAGGGTTTGGTCCCGCCGCGATCTCGGAGACATAGAGGGAGTCGCCAAGCCACACGGGCCCCTCGATGATGCCGAAGGTGCCGTTGTTCATGTTGAACGACGCGTCGTTCGGGGGGACGCCCTGCACGCGGACCGGCACGGCGCCGGAGGGGATCGGATTGCCGAAGGGTCCAGGAGGGCAGGTCCACGCCGTGGATCCGCCTTCCGCTGCGGGGCGGGGAGCGCCCGTCTCGGAGAGGTCCGGGACAGCGCTGTCGCCCGCCGCGACGTTGCCGGAATCGATCGGCAAGCCGGCGTCCTGAACGCCGTTCGCCGAGCCGGACGACGACCCGGCGGTGGGTGCACCGGTCGACGCGTTGGCGCCGGCCCCTGCCAAGCCGGACGACGCAGTAGAGCCCGACGACGCCACCACGGCTCCGGAAGAGCCCGAGCCGCCTGGGACCCCGCTCGAGTCTCGTCCACACGCGCCCGGCGCGCAGACGAGCACGGAGAGGCAGGCGATTCGACGGGCCTTCGAGCTCGGCATTCACCGCACCCTACCACGGCGCTCGCTAGGTGATGGCCCTCCCGCGACGCGGGATCTTACGACTCCCCTCCTCCGACCCGAAGACCGCGGAGCGCGCCACCTTGGCTGGTGACCGCCTGGTTCCGCGCGGGCGACTCATCCCGAAGGACGGCCGACCCGCCCTTTGTTCGTCCCGGCGACTCGGCGGAGCAGAAGCGCATCGTGGGCCACGACGGCGCGTCCAGGCCCTCTCGAACGGCCTGAAGAAACGACTCCGGATCGTCATGATGAAGGTAGTGTCCACATCCCGCGAGGATCAGGAACCGAACGCCCTCCACGCTCCGCGCCATATTCTCCCCATGGGCTACGGGAATAATGGCGTCACGATCTCCCCACAGCAGGAGAATCGGGGGCAGCTCGGCGATTTCGTGCGCGCGCTGAAAGAAAGAATGGCGCTGGCCACGCCAGTCGATCAGGTCGCGTACCGTCCGCGAGAACGCACGGGCGGTGCCGCCGCGAGCGTTCATCGCGCCCACCCCGGCGACGTGCTCGGCGGCGAGTCGCGCGCCCCAGCGTCCGAGCGCGAGACGAGTCCCCGCCGCCATGAATGGTTGGCCGAAACGCTCCACCACGATCGGCAGCGACGCCAGCCGGAGGACGAACGCGATGTCTTGGCCAAGCCCCCCCGGAGCGGCGAGCACGAGTCGCCTAATCCGCGAACGGCATTCGCACAGAAGCACTTGCGCGATGCCGCCGCCGAGCGAGTGTCCCACAATGTCGACTTGATCGATTTTCAGTGCTTCGAGCCACAGGGCAATGACTCGCGCGTACCAAGCCAGCGCATAGCTGGCGTCCGGCCGCTCGGAGAGGCCATGACCAGGCAGGTCCAGAAGCAATACGCGCCGATCCCGCGCAAGCTCGGGGGCCACCCGCATCCACGTGAGGTGCGAGTCGTTCAGACCGTGGAGCAGGAGCACGGGGGTGCGATTGCTCTTCTCGCCGAGCTCCGCCCAATGAAGCCGAACGTTGTCCACGGTGCGGTAATGGTGACGGACGCTGGACGCGCCGGACGCGGCGCTCGCGACTGGGCGCCGCGCCTCACGCGCCGTGGCTCCGGGTCTAACCACGACGACGTCACTCGACGGCCGCGTCGCTCGCGGCGCCGGAGCTGCTCCCGCTCGAGCTCGTCCCCGGTGATCCCCCCTGCCATGCCGCACAGTCGGCCGCGCCTGTGGCAAAAGTCAGCCCGGCGGTGCATTTCCCACTCGCGTAAGGGTCGCAATACGGATCGACCGCCGGACAATCGTCGTTCGAGGTGCACGACGTGCCCGCCATTGTTCGGTCCTGGCACGTGCCCGCCACACACCGCTGGGTGCTGACACAAGGAACCGAGGCCGAGCAGGCCTGCCCCGCGGCCGCCGCAGGCTGGCACTGTGCCGTTCCGCTCGTTGCCTCCACCGCGCAGTACATGTCCGTTGGGCAGACTTGGCCGGGGTTGGAGCAGAACATTGTCGTGGCGACCGCATCCGCGCAAACCTTCTTCGGCGATCCGGGGCTGGCTGACGCACAAACACGATCGTTCGCGCAGTCGTAATCGACCGTGCAGCTATTGCCCGAAGCGACGTTGCCCGAAAACACGCGCTCGCAACGGTCCGTGATCGAATTTCGCCCGACGAGGTCCATGAAGGAGACCTCGTTGGAGTTCTTGGTGTACGCAGCGTTCCACGCGTCCACGCATGCCTGGGCGTTAGCCGATGAGTACTTGCGGGCGCCGGACGCGGTCGCCACAGTGGCATCGCGGTTACACACCGACGCGCGGTATGCCTCGCACGTGGCGATCGGGACGGCGCATTTGGGGGCATACTGGCATTCTGCCTTGGCCTTTTGCTGGCAAAAGCCCGAAACGTCCGAATAAGGGCCCGCTGTGTTCGAAGAACAGCCTCCGCTGAGGACGAGAGCTACGAAAGATGCGCGGCACATAAGTCGAGTCTGCATACGCGGCTTCATGCAAAGGCCGAGCCCGGACGCGCCTCTGGGCCGGCAGAAAAGATTCTGCTGCGCAGCGAAGCCCGCGAACACTGAACCGTTTCCGGGGGCGGTGCATCAGAAACCAGGTGAGCCCCATCGATTCCGACCGCGAGCCGCCGCTCCCCTCGTTGAACGTCCGTTCCCTGCGTGTCCAACCCGGCGCGATGCGTCTTGGCCGGTGGACGCCGGTCTACTTTTTGTTCTCGTCGAGCGTCGTCATTGCCTGCGGCGGCAACGGCACGGAGAGCGCTCCTGATGCGAGCGCTGTGGACAGTGGCTCGTCTCCTTCCAGTGGTTCGTCCGGCGGCTCGAGCGCGGCTTCGACGGGATCGTCTGGCTCGTCTACCGCAGGCGCGTCCGGGTCGTCGCCGGCAGGATCAGGGATGTCATCGGGTGCGCCGTCCGGGTCCTCCGCCGGTTCGTCTTCTGCGTCGGCGTCCGGTTCTGGTGCGTCATCGGGTGCGCTCGCGGACGCGGGCTCGCCGCCGATGGACGGGGCGAGCATGGGCCCGTCCGTCGACGCGAGCTGGCCCGCCGCGGTGGACGGGGGGCCGTCGTACTCCGGACCGACGGTGCCCGGCACTGTCACCGTGACGCGCGGCTCCACAACCGGGCGTCTGGGCCCCGGCTTTGTCGGTTTTAGCTACGAAAAGTCGCACATGACGGACGCCTTCTTCACCGGCAGCAATGCCCCACTGATCGCCCTCTACAACTTGCTCGGCCCGGGCGTGATGCGCATCAGCGCCAACGACGTGGACAAAACGACCTGGGTTCCCACCGCGCCCCAGGTCGCAGGCGGAAGTATCTCGCCCAACGTGGGGACCGTCGCCGTTGATGGGCTCGCGGCGTTCCTCAGCGCCACTGGTTGGAAAGCCATTTACGGCGTTCGCCATCAGGGGTCGACCCCGGCTGCCGCGGCGTCCGAGGCAACTTACGTTGCCAAACAGCTGGGCGCCGGGCTTTCCGCGTTCGAAATCGGAAACGAGCCGAACTTCTACGGCGGAGGATGGGCCGGTTTCAAGCCTTCGTGGGACGCCTTCACGAGCGCGATTCGAACCGCAGTCCCCAACGCTCCGATGTCCGGACCCGGAGCCTTCGGCGCGAGCGGCAGCGCGAGCACGGGTTACGCCGACGCGTTTGCGAGAGACGAGGCGGCGCAGATCGTCCTCCTGACGCAGCACTATTACATCGCCGGCGCCGGCGGCGGTTCCACGCTCGCCGACATCGTCAGCGCCAAGCCGGCGGTGGTCAGCATGTCCCAGTCGCTGTCGGCCGACGTCGTTCAAAACAAGATTCGCGACGGCTTTCGTTGGACGGAAATGAACTCCTACGCGCACCACGGCGCGCCTGGCGTGAGCGACGCGATGGGTGCCGCACTGTGGGGGATCGACTTCATGCTGACGACCGCCTCGTACGGCTCGAGCGGCGTCAACTTCCACGGTGGCGGGACAGGCATGGACGGCACGGTGCCCTTCACCTACTCACCCATCCAAGAGGCAGGGAGCCAGGTGGTCGCGGCCAAACCGCTCTACTACGGCATGCTGCTCGTGTCGCGCGCGGGCGTGGGAAACATGCTCGCCACCACAGCGAGGGCCGGAAGCCTGAACTTCACCGGCTACACGATCACCCCCGCGGATGGCTCGACCAACGTCGTTCTGGTCAACAAGGACACGAGCAGCGGCGTCATGGCGAGCGTGGACATGGGAACGGCGGTCAGCGGCGCCAGCGCCATCTACCTGCAAGCGCCCTCGCTCGGCGCAACGACGGGGCTGACCTTCGCCGGCGCGGCAGTCAGCCCTAAAGGCAGCTGGACACCGAATCCGCCGTACGCGCTGCCGACGAAAGGCAGCGTCGCGACCGTGGTGGTTCCGCCAGCGAGCGCGGTGATCGTTCACGCGCAATAGCGCTCCCGAGCGGACCCGCTCGCGGCCATCAGGCCCGCTATGCTGACGTGTTGACGGCGCGTGGCCGTCAGCGACGGAAAGCAATGGCCAACCACAGACTCGCCCTCTTTTTGCGTGCGCTCGACAACCGCTACCAGCACGCGCAGAAATCCGAATTTTATGCTCGCGCCCATGCGCATCGCTTCTCCGTCATCGAGTACGACGCGAAGAACGACGCCGATGTCCAGCTGAAGCAAATAAGGGACTGCCTACGAGGCCCGGAGGCCGCCCGACCAAGGGCGCTCTTCGTGAACCCCGTCCGCGAAGCGCTCCTGGAACTGGCGGCCAAAGAGGGGGCCAGCCTCGGCATCGGCTGGGTGAGCCTCAATCGCTCTTGCGATTACGTCACGCAGCTCCGCCATCGGTACCCCGGCATCCCGTTCGCGTGCGTAGATCCGGATCAGCGCCAAGCAGGTCTCTTTCAGGCGCAGCAGCTGCGCCTTTTGCTTCCCGCCGGGGGCCACGCGCTCTACGTCCACGGTCCTGCCTCTACGTCGTCGTCGCGACTCCGGAGAAGCGGCTTCGATGCCGGGCTCGTTGGCGGCTCGATCCAGGTCATGCCCCTTGGCGGCGACTGGTCCGAGGAGAGCGGATTCCGAGCGGTGAAGGACTGGATCGCGGCACGGACCAACGTCCCGTGGCGCGGATTGGCCGTTTCCTCTCAGAATGACAGCATGGCGATGGGCGCCTCGCGCGCTCTCCACGAAGCGGCGAAAGAGTACGGTGAACCCGCCGCCGCGGTCGTACCGATCACCGGTTGCGATGGTTTGCTGAGCTACGGCCAGCGCTTCGTCGGCG